>JBKHIL010000066.1:0-7774 GCA_046538645.1 Desulfovermiculus sp. | reverse complement strand
TCCTGCATGCTGCGGCCTATACCTGGCTGGCCTTTGGGGCCAGAATAAGCTTTATTCCACCCTCTTTCTCAGTTCGGCTGGGAATCGGACTCATCTTTCTCGGATGTGCTGTTGAGCTCGTCCAGAGCCTGATCCCCGGCCGTTTCTTTTCCGGTGCGGATATGCTGGCCAACACGCTTGGGGTTGGTCTCGGCCTGGCTTTGGCTGCTCTTATAAGCCGCAAAGACAACAGATTTCTTGGCCCTTTTATTAAGTAATCACTCCTGGGCCACTCTGAATTCGCATCTGCGGTTTTTGGCCCAGGCCTGTTCATTGTTTTCCGGATCCAGGGGGCGTTCTTCCCCATAGCTGATGATGTTCATCCGATCCGGATCAATGCCGAGCAAGACCAGAAACTCATAGGCTGCTCTGGCCCGTCGTTCACCCAGGGCCAGGTTGTACTCGTCAGTGCCCCGCTGATCGCAGTGACCTTCTATAACCAGATCTACCTTTGAATTTGCATCCATTATTTCAGCTTTTTCCTTCAGGGTCTGCCGGGCTTCACTTCGGAGCTCGTAGGAATCAAAGGCAAAATGAATGCGCTGGCTCAACTTCTCAGCCGCCTCCTGCCGAAGCTCTTCTTTTTCATCCTGCTCAGCCTCGGCCTTTTTACGCCGCTTCTCTTCCTGCAGCCGGTATTCTTCCATTTCCTCCGGAGTCATCTGGATCGTTTTACCGTCAGCTTCTTCCATTTGCGTTCCATTGGCCTGATATTCTCCGGATTGATCTGAAGTAAGAGACTCCGAGCCGCCTCCAACCTGCTTGCGGGCGCACCCTTGCAGTACGAGCAGGACCACGATAAAGAATACTCCAAATGCCATCATCCGCACATATGTCTGCATTGTCTCCTCCTTGCCTGATACGTGTTCTATGATATAAACTCAGTCTCTATTTGGCCTCCAGGCCGGCGACGCTGCCTCTCCCTGGCCGGTGGGGATTTTTTTGGCCTCATCCGCATGCCGGGTGGATACATATAATTGATAGCTCCCGGAGCGGTTAGAGCTGAAAGCCAGAAAGTAACTGTCCGGTCCCCAGGATGGATCCTCATCATTGCCCGGACCAAAGCTCACCTGCCGCTCAGAGTTCTTTTGCCGGTCATAGACGATTATCCGGTGCCCCTTTCCTTTTATGAGCCGCGAATACGCCACAAAGCGGCCATCCGGACTGATGCTGGGATTGGTGTTGTAGGTGCCTTCAAAGCTTATCCTTTCCACTTCCCCGCTGTCCATATGCCGTAAAAAGATGTGCGGATTGCCGAACCGGCTGGAGACAAAGACCATGCTCTCCCCTTGCGCATCAAAGTGGGGAGAAATGTCGATGGCCCAGTGCTCAACAATGGGATCACCCAAGCTCAAGTCATCATTGAGCCTGAATATATCCGGGCTTTTGCGTGGATTAGCACTGATCACCCACCCCTTTCCAGGCCAGAAGGCCGGGCTGATGATCGTATTTCCAGGCAAGGTCGTGCGTTGGGTAGACTCAGACTCACTGTCCCAGACCAAAAGCTCATGCCGCTTTTGGCCCACAAAGCTCATGGCCAGCTTTCGGCCATCCCCGGACCAGGCCGGGCTCAAGCAATACCCATCCAAATCAACCAGGGGGCGCAAAGAACGTCCCTGGGGCGTACAGGCATATACATCCTTGTCCTTTTCAGTTTTGCGCACAAAGGCCAGCTCGGAAGTATAAAATCCGGAACGGCCGGTCAACTTGTCCATCAATCCGGCACAAAAACGCCGGCTGGCCTGCTCAACATGGTCCTCATTGCGCAGCACATATCCCCGGCCGATGATCATGTCACCAGAATAGACATCAAAGGCCCGAAGCTCTACCTGTTCCCGTCCCTGATCTCTGCTGGACCATTTCATGGTCAGCAGCAAGTCGACCTTGCTCAGCTGAAACCTCTTGAAATCAATATCGTCCTGGCTCAGTCTACGTACTTCATCCTGACCCAGGATGTCCTCTGTGGACACAAAGTGCATAAAGGGAAGAAAGCTCAGATCTTCTTGCAGGATACGGCGTAAATCCTCAACCCGGGAGGGAATTGCCCCTTCAGCTCGTTCCGCGGACACCGGCCCGGGATCTGGGAGATAGGCATTGATCCTGGACTGACCCGGACCATAAATGTTTACCTGCAGGCTTGTATCTGCACCACCTGGTCCTGGCAGCCCAAGACACAGACAAAGCAAGAAACAGATTGAACTTAAAATGATCTTAAGCGAAAATCTCATGGAATCAATCCCTTCGGTTCATCACAGATTTTTAGAGCCGCGGCCGGCGGCGCTCAACTCTGTGCTTTTGATGAAATTTTATAAAACGCCAGCTTCATCCGGACCTGAAGCGTCTTGAGTGTCCCCTCCATCACTACCTCATTTCCTGTAAGTGAAAAGTGATCTGAATACTTTTCAGCTCTTGACTGGGGGGGGGCTGGAGATTCCCGGTTCTGTCTATAGCCCTGAGCACGGAACTGTCGAACTGGGAGTCTCCGGAAGATTGAATCAGGCTGTGATCGGTTATCTGGCCCTGATCATTTATGGTGATTTGGACTGTGGCCTGCAGGTCATCCTCCCTGCCCATATCTGGAAACCGCCAATTGGACCGAATCCTCTCCCGGATCAGGGCTCCGTATACCCCCTCTGCACCCTTGACCGATGACGTCCGGCCCAGGTTATCCAGGTCCATTCCCTGCTCTGCCGCCTCCTGTCGAAGCTGCGCCAGTTCCTGGCCCAGGACGTCCTCATCACTCTCAGTCTCTTTTTCCGCCCGCTCGCCTGCATCACGCATGGCCTCCTGCATAACGCTCTCAGGTGTCTGCGCATCTTGTCTGCTCTGGGGCCTGGAAGCATCTTCAGGCTCGGGCTCTTTTTTCTTCTGCGGAGCCCTGGTCGCCTGCGGCTTTGTATCTTCCTTGGCTATCTGGACCGCCTCTGACTTGGGGGCCGGTGCAGGTGTGGCTCTGGGCTTCGACTTGGGGGGGGGCTTGACCTGTTGTGAAGGCTGCTTCTTTTGCGCGGCCTGATCCTGGTCAGGAGGTCTTGATCGCGGGACGTTCACCGCCTCTTTCTGCTCCGGGAGACGAACCATCTCCACTTCATAAACCGGCTGATCGAGATCCACCCGCATATCTGTTCCCTGCCATGGGGCAAACACAGCAAGCAGGATCAGACTGATATGCAGCAACAGGGAAAGCAGGCAACTTGCAAGACCCATTCAAATCCCGCCTCCCCTCAATCTTCTTCCGGCTCAGCAACCACACCCAGCCGGGCCACTCCCGCTGCCTTGATATCACTCATAATCTTGACCACAAAACCGTATGGTACTTCCTGATCAGCCCGCAAATAGAGGATGTCATCCTTTTCGCCGATCACTTTTTCCAAAGTTGAAGTTAACTCTTCCCTGGTAATCTCATAATCCTCAATTTGCAAGGTGCCTCCCTCCCTGATGGTCAAGACCAGGGTGTCTGAATCCTGAGGCAGAGTCTGCACGCTCTTGGTTTGCGGCAGATCCACATCCACCCCTTGAGTCATCATCGGGGCGGTAATCATGAAGATGACCAGCAGGACAAGCATGACATCCACAAAAGGAGTGACATTGATAGTGGAGATGAATCCCTGTTTATGCGGGTTATAGCTCATATCTCTACCCGTCCAGATCCGAAAAATGCCCGTGATTCTCGCGGTCATCTTCTGAGCGCAGAGCCCCGGAACGCAATCGAGAGCCGGGCTGGATATCTTCCCGTTCCCGGTCTCCTCGACCGGCACTGAGCCAGGGGAGTTCCCGCTGGGCCCGATTCAAAAATGCCCCGGCATAGTTGACAAGCTCGCTTTCAATACTGTTTAAGAGCCCCAGGAAGGCATTGTAGGCCACTGAGGCCGGGATGGCCACGGCCAGGCCAATGGCCGTGGCCACCAGAGCCTCGGCAATTCCCGGGGCCACAGTGGCCAGGGCAGCGGATTTCTGGGCCCCAATGGCTTGAAAGGCGTTCATGATCCCCCAGACAGTGCCGAAAAGGCCTATGAATGGGGCTGAGTTGGTACAGGTAGCCAAGAAGGAAAGGGCGTAGGCCAATGCGTTGATTTCCTGGCTCACTGCCTGGCGCAGTACGCGCCGGATATTGTCTGAAGCTACCTTGACCTTGCCCGCAGGGGGGAGGCTGGATTTTTCCAGGGCCCTGATCTCACTGACCGCTTTGGCCCCGATAATGTAGAGTCTGGAGTTGGAACGTTTTTTCAGGGTGCGCAGGGCAGTGCCTAAGTCCCGAGACTCCTCGAACATCCTGATTTCCCTTTCAATAGACCGTTTGACCCGGACATAGAGAAAGAATTTGTAAAAGATCAAAGTCCAGCTGATGATGGACATGAGAGCCAGAATGGCCAGCACAATCTTGACCACGAAAGTCGCACCCATCAACATGGATACAAGTCCACCGTGTGCAGTGAATGACATGGAAGCTTTCCTTGTGTACGTTTCCTGTTTGATTACTGCTGGTTGGGAAATATTGCTTCCGGCCTCTGGCCATGGGCCAGTATCAGCTGGGCCCCGGCATTACGGACGGATTCGACCATCATCAGTCAGTCCGGGCAGCACGCTGTCTGCTTACATGGTATACTTGCTGTCATCGAAATCGTATCGTTCCAAGAGTTCGGTCCACCGCTCCGACTCCTCATCTTTGAGTACCACTTCATGATCCTGGTCAAACTGCTTGGCCACTCGGTCCAGCAGGGACTGGGCGGCAAACACCGGCGCCTTGGCCCGCACGGCCAGGGCTATGGCATCTGATGGCCGGCTATCAACCAGATAGGTGCGGTCCTGATGCACAAGATGAATTTCTGCATAATATGTACCTTCCCGCAGATCCATTATATGCACCCGATCTATAATCGCTCCCAGGGTGGTCAGGGTTTGCAGCATGAGATCATGGGTCAAGGGCCTGGATATGGATACCTTATTTAAGCTGATGGATATGGCCATCGCTTCCATGGCCCCGATCCAAATGGGAAGAACCTGTTTTTCTTCTTTGTCTTTCAGGATAAGTAACGGTACCTGCGACTGCTCATCCAACGCCAGACCGAAAATCTTCATCTCTACCATGGTCCTTTCACCGCCTCCCCAGAAACAGAATGTTTCATGGCTGTTGATATCCGGACCTGAACAAAACGTCCTCTGAGTTCCTGCGCATCGGGCCAGGAAAAATGAACCACCCGGCCGCCTGGTTCCCGGCCCTGCCACTGAAATTCCGGCCGGGATTTTTTGGTCCCCCGTTTTTCGGTAAGCACCGGCAGGGAGCGGCCTTTCAGGCTGTGCAACGAATCAAGCGTAAGCTCATCTTGCAGTCTTTGCAAACGCTGCAAGCGCCAGGCCTTGACGTCTTCGGCAACTTGATCCGGAAAGAGACAAGCCTTGACTCCAGGGCGTGAAGAATACTTGAAGGAAAAGCTGGAGTCAAAACCGACCCTGCGCACCACTTCCATGGTCTGCTCGAAATCTGCCTCGGTTTCTCCGGGAAACCCGACAATAAGGTCAGTACTGAGAACGATATCCGGCCTTACCCGGCGCAAGGCCTGAATCAATTCCAGATATTGCTCCTGGCTGTATTTGCGGCCCATTTTATGCAAAATGCGGTCCGAGCCGGACTGCAAGGGGAGATGCAGGGCCGGGCAGAGATTCTCGTGCCGGCCAAAGGCCTCTATCACCCGTGGATGGAGATCCTTGGGATGAGAGGTGGTGAACCTGACCCTCTCAAGCCCCGGCAGTAAACAGATCCTGTCCAGCAGTTGCGCGAAACTGACGCCGTCCCCGGCCCTGTCCTGGCCATAGCTGTTCACGTTCTGCCCCAAAAGGGTTATTTCCCGGGCCCCGGAACGAACCAAATCTGCGCACTCGGCCAGCACTTCCCTGGCCGGCCGGGACTTTTGCCGGCCCCGGGTGTAGGGAACTATGCAGTAAGCGCAAAAATTGTCACAGCCTTGCATAATTGTCACATAGGCCTGAACCGGTGCAGGAGATCTGTCCCAGATTCGTTCACGCTCGGGATAGGAGCTGAAGAAATCCAGATAGGAGAGTCGAAGCCCCGGATCTTCCCGCAGCCGCTCAACTGCCTCCGGGACTTGGGCCACTCCATCCGAGCCGAAAACCAGGCGGACAAAGGGGAACCGGTGCCAAAAATCCTCTCCAATCTGCTGAGCCACACACCCGCCCACACCCACAAAAAGATTCGGATTGGCCTGCCACAAGCGGCGCAAACGGCCGAGCAGGCTGTACACTTTCTGCTCCGGCTTATCCCGCACACTGCAGGTATTGACCACAATCACGTCTGCTTCCTCTTCAGGCCCGGGCCTCCAGCCCCGGAGAGTGAGGCTCTGCTCCAGCCACTGCGAATCGCAGACATTCATCTGGCATCCAAAGGTGATGATGTGAAATGTAGCTCTTTCTTGCAGTCCCTTCAACTCTGATACCTTCTCATTCTTATGCACCAAGACCTCATGCCTTCACCGCCACCGGCTCAGCAGGACATGTGAAAATACTATGTTATCAGTTATCCGTTCCCAGTTATCAGCACCTGATTGTGAGCTGACAACAGATAACTGATAACTGTTTTTCATACCAACCTGTGCACCTCTATGGCCTACTCCCTGGCAGATTGCCCCCTTCCTGTCTCGGTCTGGATCCAGTGCAGAAAATCAGGATTGCCGTCGATAATGGGCACAGCCACCACACAAGGGCACTCGTCGCTGTGTACGGACTTGACCTTGTCCGTCAGCTGTCCCACAAGCCCGACCTGGGTCTTGGCCAAAAGCACAGTTTCTTCCTCCTGCTCCACTTTCCCTTCCCACCAGAACATGGAGCGCATGCGGTCGATAATATTCACGCACGCAGCCAGCCTGGACTTTATCAGGCTTTCTCCCACCTGTTTGGCTTCTTGTGCATTACGGCAGGTCACATAAACCAGGACTGCAGACATAACTTCGCTCCTTCTCGGTTGTCATCTCTTGTCCACTTTCATAATATCAGGTATCCAGACTGGTGTGAACAAATCAAACCTTGCCCCCTCTCCGGCTGCCCGGGCCGAAACAGTCCTGCACCGCCTGCGCCGGCGATATCCCCATGTGCGCAGCCAGCTTACCTGGCATTCGCCCTGGGAGCTCCTGGTGGCCACCGTATTGGCCGCCCAATGCACTGACACCCGGGTTAATGCTGTCATCCCCAGCTTCTTCAGTCGATGGCCCACCATTTTGGAACTGGCGCAGGCCGAACAATCAGAGGTCGAAGAGGTTATCCGCTCCACCGGCCTGTACCGGAATAAGGCCAAAAACCTCATTCAGAGCGCCCGCACACTTGTACACAAGTATAATGCCCAGGTTCCATCCACCATGCAGGACCTTTTGACCCTGCCAGGAGTGGCCAGAAAGACGGCCAACATCGTCCTCTCGCATGGATTTGGACACCATGAGGGTATCGCCGTAGACACACATGTCAAGCGTCTGAGCTTTCGATTGGGCCTGACCCGGTCCAAGGATCCTGGAAAGATAGAACATGATCTCATGCCTCTCTTTCCCAGATCGGCCTGGGGCGAAATCAATCACCTTCTGGTCTGGTTCGGGCGGGAGGTCTGCCAGGCCCGCTCTCCCCAATGCAGCCAGTGCATCCTGTCTGATATATGTCCCAGGGAGGGGGTCGTCGACTAGTGTTCAGCGCCGCCGCTGGCCGCAGACGCCCAGTTTGATCAAGAATGAAACAG
>JBKHIL010000065.1:0-7784 GCA_046538645.1 Desulfovermiculus sp. | reverse complement strand
CATTCCCGTTATTCCCGGGCCACAAGCAAGGCCCTTTCTATCCCCCGCCTGGCCGCCTGGGCCGGGATCAAAGGTCTGGACATCCTGGCCACCGGAGACTTCACCCACCCGGGCTGGCTGCAGGAGATTGAAGACAGCCTGGAAGAAAATGGGGACGGACTGCTTGGCCTGAAAGACGTATCCTGCCTGCCCCCGGAAATCCCCTGGCTGGAACCGCAAAGCCAGCCCAAGCCTCCCCGATTCATCCTGGGTACTGAGATCAGCTCTATTTACAAGAGCCAGGGCACAGTCCGCAAAGTCCATAACCTGGTTTTTCTTTCCTCCCTGGACAAGGTGCACAACTTCAACCGCCGCCTGGGACAGGTAGGCAACCTGGAATCAGATGGCCGGCCCATCCTGGGCCTGGACAGCCGGCATCTTCTGGAAATGGTCCTGGAGACCGATTCATTGGGCTTTCTCATCCCGGCCCACATCTGGACCCCCTGGTTCTCCCTGTTCGGTTCCAAGTCCGGCTTTAATCATCTGAGCGACTGTTTTCAGGACTTAAGCAGCCATATCTTCGCCCTGGAGACAGGCCTGTCCTCGGATCCGGAGATGAACTGGATGTGGAGTAATCTGGACGGGTATACCCTGGTATCCAACTCGGACGCCCATTCCGGGGAAAAACTGGCCCGGGAAGCCAATGTTTTAAGCGGCCAGCCCAGTTATGAAAACATCTTGCAGGCCTTGCAGGGCAAAAGCCCAACCCAGCGCTTCCTGGGCTCTATTGAATTCTTTCCGGAAGAGGGGAAGTACCATCTGGACGGGCACCGCAAGTGCGGCGTTGTTCTCGACCCCAGGGAAACAGCCAGGCTGGGGGGCATATGTCCTGTCTGTGGAGGAAAACTCACTGTGGGGGTCCTCAACCGGATTCTGGCTCTGGCCGACAGAAAAAGTCCGCAACAGCCGGAATCGGCCCCGGGCTTTACCTCCCTGATCCCCTTATCTGAGGTCATATCTGAAATTCTGGGCAAGGGCTCCAAAACCAAGGCGGTCACCGCGGTCTATGCCCGATTGATCAAGTCCTTTGGTTCAGAGCTGGACGTTCTGCGCAGTGCACCGATTGAAGACCTCAAAGCCGAGTCTCCGGCCCTGGCCGAAGGCCTGCACCGGATGCGGCACGGTGAAGTGCACAGAAAATCAGGGTTTGACGGAGAATTCGGTCAGATCTCGGTCTTTTCCCCTCAGGAACGTCAGACATTTACACAGGGAAAAGCACTGTGGACCAGCCCTCAGCCACCTGCCCCCTCAGCACCAGCGAGGCACAAAGAACATGGCCTCCCGGAAGTACTCAAAGAAAAGCCCCCAAGCTCGCAATACGGGAAATTCAATGCCGAGCAACAGCAGGCTATACGTGGCGGTCCTCATCCTCTCCTTATTCTGGCCGGTCCTGGAACGGGCAAGACGAGGACCCTGATTGGCCGGATACAGCAGTTGATTTTTCAGGGTCTGGATCCGGCCGAGATCCTGGTGGTCACCTTTACCCGGGCTGCAGCCCGCGAACTTCAGGAGCGTCTGCAAAACAGCCTGGGAACAGACCAGGCCTTGCCCCGGGCTGATACCCTGCACGCCCTGGCTTTTGAGCAGTGGCGGAAACGGTATGGCCAATCCCCGGTACTCATGTCTGAACAGGAAGCCAGGCAGATCTTTTCCCAGGCCAATCCTGAACTGGCCGGGCGGGAGCTGAAAACCGCGTGGGAACTCCTGACCCGGGGAAGGGAAAGCACAGAGGCGCCCGCAGAGCTTGTTCCTTGCCTGGAGGCCTTTTCCCGGCACAAGGCACACTATAATCTGGCTGATTACACCGATCTTTTGCTCAGCTGGCTTGAAGAGCTGCACGAGAAAGGAAGGGATCAGGTCTTTTCTCAGGTCATGGTGGACGAAATCCAGGACCTTTCAGAGCTGCAAGGACAGATCATCCAGTCCCTGGTCCCCAACGATGGAACCGGATTTTTCGGAATCGGTGATCCCAATCAATCCATCTATGGTTTTCGAGGGGCCATAGGTGATGTGGCTTCCCGGTTCGGCAGGCAATGGCCCGGACTGGAGATTATCACCCTATATCGCAACTACCGCTCGAGTCAAAAAATACTGGATATAAGTGCTGGACTGTGCCCCCAGCCCATTGGATTAAAGGCCCAACAATGCGCACCCAGGGCTCAACTGACCTGGTACCAGGCCGAGAGCGGCATCCAGGAAGCGTACTGGCTGGCCGGACAAATCAAGTCCCTGATCGGAGGAACAAGTCATCTCCAGGCCGACCAGGACGGGCCGGAAGGGCACCTCGCTCCAGCCGATATCGCCGTCCTGGTCCGCTTAAAGGCCTTGATGCCGCCGCTGCAAAAGGCCATGGATCAACACGGCATCCCCTGCTCGCTTCCCGAATCCTCCCCTTTCTGGCAGGACGAACGGGCACGGCTCATCCTGCGCACCGTTGCCCGTCATTTTGGCCTGCCGTTTGACAGCAAAGACAAGGTCCTGGACTTTCCGGAGCGGATAATGTCCCACAGCCCCCAAGGCCTGGCCTCTATCCTGGCCCAGGATCCTTATTTTGATCATGCCTTCTGGACCAGCCAGGTCTTCCGCGATTTGTGCACTGCCTTTGACCGCAACGGGAGCTGGACCGAGCTTATAGCCTGGATCCAACTGGAGTCTGACGCGGCCCATATCCGGCAGCAGGCCCAGAGTGTCCGCCTGCTCACCCTGCATGCCTCCAAGGGGCTGGAATTTAAAGCTGTTTTCCTGCCCGCCCTGGAGCAGGGAATTCTCCCTTTTGCCGGTCCGGATCTCTTTGCCCCCAAAAAGCCGAAAAACAGTGAAACAGCTCCGGATCCGGAGGAGGAAAAGCGCCTCTTGTATGTCGGCCTGACCAGGGCTCACAGCCAGGTATACTTAAGCTGTGCCAAAAGCAGAAACCTGGGTCACATCCAGGTCCACCTGCCTCCCAGTCATCTTTTGCAGCAACTGGATATGAGCCGGGTGAGCAAGGTGCACACAGTGGCCCGGACGAAGCGCCGGGAGAGGCAGCTGTCTCTTCTGGATGGGCTGAAGTGAACTCAGGTAAGAATCATGCAAGCACAAAGAGTTTTCCCATGACCACAATATCCGGCTCCCAAATATTCCCGGGCTCACCCTGGCGGGTGGCTGCACCCTCTTTTATCTGGCCGGCCAGGGTGGGAGAGAATTGCGAGCGTCTGGAGGGACTTGTCGACGAAGCAGCCCTGGTATTTTTCCAGACCCAGGGCTGCTTGGAATATGATCATATCGATCTTCCAGCCTGGATGGCCGATCTTGATCTGTCCTATCATCTCCACCTGCCCCTGGATCTGCCCTGGGAACAGGGGGGAGAGACTGCGGCCGATGTGGCGGCCACTTTGGCCCGGAAAATCGCCTTTTGCCGGCCCAAGAGCTTCGTACTCCATCCCCCTCAGGATGCGGAGACCTTTCTTCGGTTTTACCACCGCTGGTGTTCACTTGGCCTTCCCAGCCACAGCTTGCTCCTGGAAAATGTAGAAGACAACGACCTCATCTCTCTTATGCCGGCTGTAGAAGAGACCGATTGTGGGATCTGCCTGGACTACGGCCATCTGGCCGTCTATGACCAGTGGGCCTTGCTCCGGAAAGATTTGGTCCCCAATCGCCTGAGCATGCTCCACATCTATGCCCCGGTTGGCGGGCATACCCACAAGGGCTTGACGCATCTGCCGGACCAGGATCAAGATGCGCTCCGGTACCTGCTGAGCATGCTTCCAGCAGATGGGGTGGTGGTCCTGGAGGTCTTTTCCTGGCCGGATCTCCAAGAATCCCTTGACATTTTTTCCACCTGGATTAGGAATTGAAACTTACCCCCTCTGGCCCTCCCATCCGGGGAGGGTCCGGGAGAAAATTATGACATATTTTCGCAAACTCGAGCACAAGGCGGCGGATCTGCTCAACCTGTGCAAAAAGAATGAGCGCTGGCTCATTCTTCTCAATGCTGACCCTGATGCCATGGCTTCAGCCATGGCCTTAAAGCGCATCATGGCCAGAAGAGTGCAGGGAGTCGGCCTGGCCATGGTTAATGAGCTCAGCCGGCCGGACAATCTGGCCATGGTCCGCTACCTGCAGATTCCAGTCCAGCGCTTGACTCCTCCCCTGGCCGCCCAGTTCGACCGCTTCGCCCTGGTCGATTCTCAGCCCCACCATCATCCAGAGTTTGCCTCATTTGACTTCTCCATAGTCATCGACCATCACCCAGTGAATGCGGATACCCCTGTCCAGGCCACATTTGTCGAGATTCAGCCCAATTACGGATCAAACAGCACTCTGATGACCGAGTTCTTGTATAACTTGAACCTGCGACCCGGAAAACACCTGGCTACTGCCCTGCTCTACGGGATCAAGACCGACACCCACAGCTTTGAACAGCACTTCCACGATGCGGACATCAAGGCCTTTCGGTACTTAAGCAAGTATGCCGATCACAGCATTTTGCGCAAAATCGTGCGCAGCGAATTCCGGGTGGAATGGTTGAAGTACTTCTCTCAGGCCTTTCGCAAGATACGTCTCTGGGGCGACGGTTTAACCGTGTATATGGGTGAAGTGGACTCCACAGATATCCTGGTCATCCTGGCCGACTTCTTCCTCCGAATCCATGACATCTCCTGGGATATTGTCACCGGGACCATTGACAATACCCTAGTGGCCATCTTCCGCGGCGATGGAGTGAAAGGAGACATGGGGTCCCTGGCCACCCGCCTGTTCGGAAACGTGGGATCAGCCGGCGGACACAAGTCCATGGCCAGAGCCCAGATCCCTCTGGCCAACCTGGGTCAGGAACATCCGCAACAATTCATCTGGGAGCGTTTGCAGCAGTGCAAAATCATAAGTAAAAGCAAGAACGGCAAATTTGCTGACGAAGACCTTGAATTAAAAGAAGAAGAGCTCATTGTCTCCGATCGACACAACCCGGAGGGATGAGAAAAAGTGTACGAGTGTTCAGCTTTGCCTCCGGCAAAATGGAATTTCATTAAAGATAAGAATTGCTTATAATTCATTTCGAGCTCAATACTAAACACAGAGCACCGTAAGCCTTGTTTCATCGGAAGTTTGCGGCGATACTACATCCAGAACACATTCGAACCCCCAACCTCCGAGGAGCCCATGTCCCTGCAAGATGACATGCATTGGTCCCGTTCACCCTTATACCTCATTGACGGCAGCTCTTTTTTATATCGGGCCTATTACGCCTTTCCCGACCTGTCCCGTTCTGACGGTTTTCCCACCAATGCCCTGTTCATTACCCTGCGCACCCTGCTCAAGGTCATAAAAAAAGAACACCCGGAGCAGGCCTGCTTTGTTCTGGACGGCAAAGGACCCAGCTTCCGCCAGGAGATTATGCCTTCTTACAAGGCCCAGCGCCAGAAAATGCCCGAACCTCTGGGGCAGCAGATTGAACCCCTGCTGCAGGGAGTACAGCTTCTCGGATTTCCGGTCCAGGTTGCCGAAGGTGCGGAAGCCGATGATGTGATCGCCACCTTATGCGCCCGCTCTAAAAAGGACCGGCCGGTGGTCATCGTGGGATCGGACAAGGATCTGCGCCAATGCCTGGACGCCTCGGTTGTCCTCTGGGATCCGGGGCAACGAACAGAAAGACTCATTACATTGCAGGACTTCAAACAGGACGAAGGTTTGTCCCCGGAGCAGTGGCCCGACTATCAGGCCCTGGTTGGAGACAGCAGCGACAACATACCGGGTGTACCAGGAGTAGGCCCGAAAACAGCCAAGAAGCTTCTGGCCCGGTATCCAAGTCTGGAGGCCTTGCAGGCCAATTTCGATCACTTAAGTGCCAAGGAACAGCAAAAACTTGGCCCTCACATGCAGGCCGTTTTTCAATTCCGGGAGTTGACCCGCTTAAAAACCGATCTCTCGGTGGACATAGGTGAGCAAAATCTCGGCTGTCGCCCTGCCAATCCACAAGAAATGAGAGATTTTTTCCAAACCTATGAATTCTCCAGTCTGATCAAGGAACTGGATGCAGATACCGGAAACCGGGGATCTTCACAGGCCAGACAAGAAAAGAACACAGAGCAGCGCATCGATCCGCTACAGGCTCCCTCCATTCCGGATATTGCCCGGCAGCAGGTTGGGCTGGTCTGCACCGAGAATGGTCTGCTCGTTGGCTGGGAAGAACAGGAGGCATACCTGCGCCTTTCATGTCAGGAAGCAGTTCAGGCCCTGGCTCAGAGCCCTCTTGTCTTTGTCCCCTCCTTCAAGGAGCTCTGCGAACAGGATCAAGACTGGGAAGAGCTTTCCCCGGATAAGGTCTTTGACCTCAGCCTGGCTGCCTACCTGCTCAGCCCTGAAGAACGGGACTACAGCTGGTCCAGGATAGTACACGGCTACTTGCCCCAGATCGGAGTCCATATTGAAAATCAGGCCCTGGCTGCTTTGCGCATAGGACAGATCCTGCACCAGCGACTTGAGCAGGCCGGTCTGGTAAACCTCATGCACCAGCTGGAGACTCCGCTTATCCCGGTCCTGGTCCGCATGCAGCGCCGGGGCGTGGGAATCGACCTGCAGGCCTTTGAGGATTTTCTTCAAGATGTGGAGTCCGACCTCAAACGGCTGACCCAATCTGCTTACGCCCGGGCCGGCCAGGAATTCAACCTGCGATCACCGCAACAACTGGCTGAAATTCTTTTTTATCGACTGGGGCTGCGCCCGGGTCGAAAGACCCCGGGGGGACAGCCCTCCACCTCGGTTACTGTTTTGGAGGGCCTCCAGCACCAGCATCCTATTATTAAAGACATCGTTGAGTACCGCAGCCTGGAGAAACTGCGCTCCACCTATTTGGCCCCTCTCCCCCGCCAGGTGCATGCCGATGGCCGGGTGCATACGACATTTAATAACCTGGCCACTGCCACTGGACGTTTGTCCAGCAGCAATCCGAACCTGCAGAACATTCCCATTCGCGGCCAGTTCGGCCCCCGCATGCGTTCCTGCTTTGTGGCCCAAAAGGGGAATGCTTTGGTGGCTGCCGACTACTCCCAGATCGAGCTCCGGGTCCTGGCCCATCTGTCTCAGGAGCAGCATCTTATTGATGCCTTTGCTGCCGACGAAGACATCCATGCCCGCACCGCAAGCTTGCTTCTGGACAAGTCCAAGGACCGGATCAGGGCGGACGAGAGAAGAAAAGCCAAGACCATCAATTTTGGCCTCATCTATGGCATGGGTCCGCAGAAGCTGTCCCGGGAGCTCGGAATTTCCCTTAATGAAGCCAAAGAGTTCATTGAAAAATATTTCAGCACATTGCAAAATGTGCGGCAGTTTTTCGATCATGTGGAGACCCAGGCCAAAACCAGCGGATCAGTGACCACCATCTCCGGGCGAAGACGTCTTTTGCCGGAAATCAACTCCAGAAATGAAAACTTGGCCGGACAGGCCAGACGTATGGCTATCAACACCATAGTTCAGGGCAGTGCCGCAGATATCATCAAAATGGCCATGCTCCGGGTCGAAGGGGATCAAAAGCTCAAAGAACTGCAGGCTGAACTCATTTTACAGGTCCATGACGAGCTCCTTTTAGAAGTCCCGGCAGATGCAGCTCAAGCCAGTGGAGAGCGAACAGCCGCTCTGATGTCTTCGGTCATGAACCTCGACGTACCCTTGGTGGTCGAGTGGGGCACCGGCCGCAGCTGGGCTGAGGCGCACTAACGCGCATGCCCTGGAGGGCACAACCAAGCATGAAAAAGCTCAAAGTTCAA
>JBKHIL010000367.1:0-2679 GCA_046538645.1 Desulfovermiculus sp. | reverse complement strand
CACCCTTGTCTTCTAAGGAAGGCCTGTATTGAGATAGCAAAGAGGAGTCAGGGCCTTGGGCTTACTTCCCTCATCGTTCCCAGGGTCCTCCCTGGGAACGTTTTCCTATTATGGCTCCGGCCATCCTCTTATTTTTTCGCTATGTTACAAGAAGACCGGCAAGCAACCTAACATCTTTAACATCTCGTTTCATACCAGCCATGTCATAAGGGGTTTACAAAAGGGGTTTTGAGCATATACTCAACCTCTTTCGCTCCTATCTTGCGCATGGACTTTGGTGGAGTGGAATGTATGTTCCGCACATCTGATGAGTCGGTCGCACTGCAAAAAATGGCTTAACGTTCGCATGCGCTGAATTTGTAATTATAACCCTTTGTTTTTACTAAGCTCTGACTTCTGGCGAGTACAAAAAAGTTTCTGCACTCGTATCCGAGTGGAGTCGTAAAATGTGCAAGCAGTTTTGCCCTCACTTGTATCTGATGCGTACAAGTGGAACTGTTTGAGGAGATGGTCTCATGCCGCACCATGTGTTGACTTTGCTGGATATTCCGGCTTCTGCACTTCCTGCTCTTATTGCCAGAGGGCAGGAGATGAAGACCCAGAGAAGTGTATCCAGGATCCTCAAGGACAAAACACTGGCCCTGGTCTTTGAAAAATCATCCACCCGGACCCGGGTTTCTTTTGAAGTGGCTATCAATGAGCTGGGAGGCAATCCCTTGTTCATGACCCCGTCCGAATCCCAGCTCGGGCGCAACGAACCCCTCAAAGATGCAGTCCGCTGTTTGTCCAGGTACACACACGGGATGATCGTGCGCACCTTTGCCCAGGCTGATCTGAAAGAAATATGCAGGTACTCCACGATCCCGGTCATTAATGCCTTGACCGACTCCTTTCATCCCTGTCAGGTGCTAAGCGATCTCATGACCATATCTGAACGTACGCCGGATTTTTCCCGGCTCACGGTGTCCTGGATCGGGGATGGAAATAATATGGCCCATTCCTGGATTAATGCGGCCAGTCTATTGCCTTTTCAGCTGCGTATAGCGGCACCCCCCGGGTTTGAGCCAGTTGAGAAAATTGTTCAGGCAGCAAGACAAAGAGGAGCTGATATTCTCGTAGGTCACGATCCGGAGGCGGCAGTCCGGGATGCAGACTACATAAATACCGACGTCTGGTGTTCCATGGGTCAGGAAGAAGAAGAGGGTGAAAGAGCCCAAGCCTTTGCAGGCTTTCAGGTCAATGCCCGCCTTTTGGACCAGGCTCCGCCCAGAGCCAGGGTCATGCACTGCCTGCCGGCACATCGCGGACAGGAAATATCCGAAGAGGTATTGGAATCCGAGCGCAGTCTGGTCTGGGATCAGGCTGAAAACCGGCTGCACATGCAAAAGGCTTTGCTGGAGTGGGTGTATTCATGATTGTGCGCACGTGGTGCGCACAATCATTTATGATAAAAAAAGGATCAAGGAGTGGAAAGGCACATGTCCAAGATAGACAAAGTGGTCCTGGCCTATTCCGGGGGACTGGATACCTCCGTGATTTTGAAATGGATCCAGCAGAAATACGAGTGTGAGGTCATTGCCCTGACTGCTGATCTGGGGCAGGAAGAGGAACTTTCCGGCCTGGAAGACAAGGCCCTGGCCACCGGGGCGAGCAAGGCCTATATTTTGGATGTTCAGGAAGAGTTTGCGCGTGACTTTGTTTTTCCCGCCCTGCGGGCCAATGCTGTGTATGAAGGCCGTTATTTGCTGGGAACCTCTCTGGCCCGGCCCTTGATCAGCAGGCATATGGTCCAGGTGGCCCGTGAGGAAGGCGCTCAAGCTGTGGCTCATGGAGCAACAGGCAAAGGCAATGACCAAGTCCGGTTTGAATTGGCAGCTATGGGCCTGGCCCCTGATATAAAAACCATAGCCCCCTGGCGGGAGTGGGAGCTGAAATCACGGACAGACCTTATTGAGTTTGCCAGGAAAAACGGCATTCCTGTCCCGGTGACCCAGGACAAGCCGTACAGCTGTGACCGGAACCTCCTGCATTTGAGCTTTGAAGGGGGAGAGCTGGAAGATCCCTGGCAGGAACCCGGGCCTGGCACCTATACCATGACAGTGCCCCCGGAACAGGCTCCGGATGATCCCCAGGTTATTGAGATCGATTTTCAATCCGGGAACCCGGTGGCCGTGGACGGTGTTAGCTATACTCCGGCCGAACTCATCAAGACCTTGAACAGAATAGCCGGAAAGCACGGCATCGGCCGCATAGACATGGTCGAAAACAGATTCGTGGGCATGAAGTCCAGGGGCATTTATGAGACTCCGGGAGGAACTGTTCTCCACCTGGCCCACAGGGACCTGGAAGGTATCTGTATGGACCGGGAAACAATGCACATAAGGGACAGCTTGATCCCCAAGTATGCCCAAATGGTCTACAATGGATTCTGGTACGCCCCTGAGCGGGAGGCTTTGCAGGCCATGGTCGACTGCGGTCAAGCCAAGGTGACCGGCACGGTTCGCATGAAGCTGTACAAGGGGCAGGCCTATCCCCTGGGAAGAAAGTCGCAGTACTCCCTGTACAATCCAGCCATGGCCACCTTTGAAGAGGACGACGTCTATGACCAGGCCGATGCGGCCGGGTTTATCCGTTTGCAGGGACTTCGTCTTCTGGCCAGGCAGAGCCAGGAGGATTGAG
>JBKHIL010000064.1:0-7798 GCA_046538645.1 Desulfovermiculus sp. | reverse complement strand
CTGGAGCCAAAATTTTGCATGGTGTCTATCCTGGCTCATACATCCCGGCCAGGATTTATTATGTGTTCCAGAACAGGCCCAGCCTTGTGTCATCGAGGAGATTCGGGGTATACCAGGGCCAGACCCACAGAGTTTCCTGTCCAGGTCCCAATACCAGCGAATAGGCCTCCAGGGCCTGATGCAGGCGTTGATTCGGGACCCAGACCACGTCGGCCTCTTGGTCCAAAAACCGGGACCAATCCCCAAAACCCTGGCTCCAGCCCGGCGGAAAATCCATTTTTCGCTCAGACCAGACAACAAACTCCATTCCTGGATGAGCAAAAGATAGGGCCTGTAAATCGAAATCCTCATCTTCGATCCAGACAGCGGCCTTTTGGGGCTGGGGCAAAGAGATACAAAGAGGCCCTTTTGAAGGGAGGCTCAACCCTGGTCCCTCTCCGACATGTACGAGCAGCCCTGGACCTCTGCCCTGCATATTCTGCCAAAACCTCAGGGCCGAGGCCAAGGCGTCCCCGGGCAGCATATATGCCGCCTCTATTCCGGCCAGCTCCAAGGTAAGAAGGGCTGTATGCCGACCCGGATTTTTTTCTCCCAGGACAACGATGACAGGCCATACTCCTGCTGCACGCAGGGGCAGGACAGCAGCTAAAATCAATGCCGGACCGACATGCGGTGAAGGCATATGGACGACAGCCCACTGCCTGAGACCTTTCACCTCACATATGGTCAGTCCCTGAGCCAGATCCGCTTCTGTCTTTCGCCCTGTGAGCTGGCCCGGGCTCAACCAGGCATACAGTGCGGCCATCGCAGTCTTGACAAAAGCGCGTTCCCTGGCCTGGGAGAAGGCATAAGCGGCGGCAAAATCTTCTTCGCTTTGTTGATAGACATACATCCATTCGGGAACAACTCCCGGCCCAGTATGTTCGTCCTCACCAGCCATACAGTCTGGCCCTCTTCCTGAGGACCCTGAATAAGGGCCCAACTTTTTATGATATTATGAATCGGGAAGTATAACGCATCCAGCCTAATCCTGGTCTACCCCCCCAAGAAAAAAAACACACCAGGGTCATCGGCCAGTCTGAAAAAACACCTACCGGCCGGTCTGTTCGTCATCCGGAGGAGCAATTCAGCTTGAGAACTGTTCCGCCAATACACAAACAACCGAGATCAGACCTTCAGCGCCTGGTTGGGGAGGCTCCCTGAACAAATATACGCACTGACGTGGTCTAGAGCCAGTCAAACAGCTCTTTCCAGCTCCCCTGCTGGGCTATTCGCTCTTCTTCCGCGGCTTTTCGTTGATACAAGAGATAGGCCAAGCCAACTCTGCTCTTCGCATATTCCTGGATATCATCGAACATGGGAAAATTCTCGGCCACATAGGAGTATCGTTTCCAGGCCGAGAGATAACGCTTGGTCCGCCAGTAAAAGTCTGCCACAAAGAGCTCATGCTCTGCTCTGAACCGGTGACATTTTCTGGCATATTTTCTGGCTTCCTCTGCGATGGACTCTTGGGGATACGCCTCGGCCACCCGGTTGAAATACTGCAAGGCCTCGGTTACGTTATCTTGGGGCAGGTCAATAGATTTGAATTGCTTATAATTACTGAGGCCTATGCGAAACAAGACATAGGCAATATCCTCATGCCCGGGATGCAGGGATTCGAATTCCTTATAGGCATTTTCCGCAGCTGCATAGCGCTTATCCAAAAAATAGGCATCAGCGAGTCGAAGTTCGGCTTGGGCAGTGTAAGGGCTGAATGGATAGCGGTCCTTGAGCTTGGTATAATAAGATATTGCCTGTTTATAGTCTTCTTGTCCCATGGCGCTGTTCCCAGCTTGCAAAAGCTCCAGGGCCGTGTCCTGGGGGGGCTTTAAGAACACTGCATCTATCACCCCGCATCCAGACAAGGTCCCAATGCCCAAGAACAGAACCAGGAAAAAGGACCAGATACGCTTATCCATCGGAGATCTCTTGCAGGTGGAGTTGAGCGGAATGTCCGGCTGCAGCACCGTCTCCCACAGCTGTCGAGATCTGCCAGCAGCGCTTGGAACGGATATCCCCAGCAGCAAAAATGCCGGGAATATTTGTCCGCATTTCTGTATCCGTGATCACAAAGCCATTCGCATCCCGCTCCACTTGATCCGGAATGAATGCCGACTGAGGAGTTATCCCTACAAAAACAAACACTCCGTTCACATCGAGCACGGAACTCTCCTGGGTCTTGACGTTTTGGATTTTAAGGCCCTCTACCTGCTCCTGCCCCAGGATCTCCTGGGGTACAGTGTCCAGCAGGACCTCAATGTTTTTCTGGGCCCGGACTTTGTCCTGATAAACCTTATCACCCCGAAAGGCGTCCCGGCGATGGATGAGGTAGACCTTATCCGCAATCCCGGACAAATACAGGGAGTCTTCCAGCGCGGTGTTTCCTCCTCCAATACAGGCTATGGCCTGATTGCGAAAAAATTGGCCGTCACACAGGCCGCAATAGGAGACGCCCCGCCCGGCCAGACGATCCTCGCCGGGCAGTCCAAGTTTTTTATGCTCCGCCCCGGGGCAGAGGACAACTGTCTTGGCCTCAATCCACTCCTCGCCAACCAGAAGCTGGTGTCTGTCCCCGGGCTGGATGCTCTTTACTTCTTCCGTGAACTTTTGAAAGGTAAACCCCTCCAAATGCTTGGCCATGCGATCCACTAGCTCGAACCCCTTGATTCCGTCTGGAAATCCGGGGTAATTATCAATCCAATCGGTCATCAAGACCTGTCCGCCAGGGGCCATCTTTTCCACCCAGGCCAGGTTAGCTCCGGCCCTGAGGATATACAAGCTGGCTGTTATCCCAGCCGGTCCGCCCCCAATTACCACACTGTCAAAAGCCTTCATGACAAACCCTTTTGATTGATCATATCCTTGAGGTTGCTTTTGGACACCGCCCCGGTGACCTGTCCAACCACGTCTCCATTCTTAAACAAAATGAGAGTCGGTATGGCCCGAATGCCGTATTTGCTGGGAGTGCTCGGATTTTCATCCACATTCATCTTCAGGATTTTAATCTTTCCTTCATATTCTTTGGCCAACTCCTCCAATACCGGCGCAATAGCTCTGCACGGGCCGCACCACGGGGCCCAGAAATCAACCAGTACCGGTTGACTGTCCTTGATCACCTCAGGTTCAAACGTGCTGTCTGTAACTGCATTTGCCATATTTATTCTCCTTTTATCTTGTCACGTTCTGTTCCACATTGCCGGGAACCGTCCACTGCCAGTTGTGAAAAGCAATATTCTTTGTTTTTTGTTTACATATCTCATGCTTATCCATTGGCCAATCAGGCCTTGACACCTTACATGAACACTAGACAGGAATAATACGAACCAAGGTATGGACTGTCAAGGAATCCGGCTCCAATCATCCGGTATCGGGCGTCCGCGGGGGACAGCGTCTAGGTCCATGCCATGGGTGTAGCCTGCTTCCAGATACAAGCTCCCGGCATAAGCAATCATAGAGGCATTATCAGTACAAAGGCGCAGGCTGGGTATGATCAGTTCCAGACCACATTCTTCCGCCGCGGATGCCAGTTCCTGACGCAGCCAGGAGTTGGCGGCCACCCCGCCGGCCACAATCAGAGAACGGGCCTGGGGGTAATATCCGGCGGCCCTTTTGACCTTGATGGCCAGGGTCGATGCAATGCTCCAGTTCAAGGAAGCGCACAGGGTGGCCAGTCCCGGTTTGGCAGCAGCCAGTGCCGGCACATCCGGCTCCGGTTGCATGGCTGAGAGGACGAGGTGAGGTCTGGCCCTGACAACCTTGGCCAGGGCTGTCTTCAGTCCGCTGAAGCTGAAATCCAGATTCTGATTATCCACATACGGCCTGGGCAAAAGATCCGGGTCTGGGCGGGCAAAGCCGGACAAGGCATCAATAATCCGTCCCCCTGGATATGGAAGATTGAGCATCCTGGCAGTCTTGTCGTAGGCTTCTCCGGCTGCATCATCAAGTGTCCGCCCCAGCCAGGAGATCTCAAACTCAGATTGAAGCAGCCCTATTTGGGTATGCCCGCCGGATACAATCAGTCCCAGGGCCGGGAAAGTCAAGCGGCGTTCCAGGCCCGGGGCCAGGAGATGGGCCAGCAGGTGATTGACGCCAATCAGGGGGCGGTCCAGGCTGAAAGCCAATCCCTTGGCCAGCCCCACCCCGACCAGGAGGCTGCCCAGCAGTCCGGGGCCGCGGGCTACGGCGATCCCTTCAATCTCTTCGGCCCTGATTCCTGCTTCGGCCAGCAGGGCATCATACATGGGGCCAATAACCCGCATATGCTCCCTGGAGGCCAATTCAGGGACCACTCCGCCGAAAAACGCATGCAGTCCTTCCTGGGATGCTATTTTCTCATGCACACCACACGCGTCCCGGACCAGTGCCAATGCGGTCTCATCGCAGGATGTCTCTATGCCCAGACAGAGTATGCCCATTTTCTGGATTTAACCGGACTGGGTATACATTTCCCGGATCTTCTCCACTTCAGCCCGAGATCCGATAAACAGTGGTGTGCGCTGATGCAGTTCCTGGGGCTCAATATCCAGGATCCGATTCACCCCGTCCGTAGCCATGCCTCCGGCCTGCTCAACCACAAAAGCCAGGGGGCTGGCTTCGCATACCAGGCGCAGCTTGCCTTTGGGCTTTTTGGGATCCCGATGATCAATAGGATACATAAATATCCCCCCATAGAGCAGGTTACGATGAAAGTCAGCCACCAGGGAGCCAATATAACGCAAGGAGTAGAGTTTACCCAGGTCGCTGTTGGGATCTTTAAACATGCCAACTGCTCTTTGGGTCGTCCCGTCCCAGTAGTTCCAGTAGGCCTCGTTCACGGAGTAAATCTTGCCATTATCCGGTATCTGGATATCCGGATGCGAGAGCAGAAATTCGCCCACACTGGGATCCAGGGTGAAGCCGTGCACCCCGTTTCCTGTGCTATAGACCATAACCGTGGATGATCCATAAATGAAATACCCGGCAGCGACCTGTTCCGCGCCTTTTTGCAATACATCGTGCAGTTCGACCTGCCCGCTGAGACCGTCCTTGATCCTGTAAATGGAAAAAATGGTCCCAATGCTTACATTGGCATCAATATTGGATGAACCGTCCAAAGGATCAAAAACCAGGAAATACTCACCTCGGGGAAAACGCTGGGAAACCTGTATCAAATCGGCATTCTCCTCAGAAGCCATGGCATACAGGACCCCGGCCCGTTCCATGCGATGGATCAATACACTGTTGGCGAACTCATCCAAGCGCTGCACATTTTCCCCTTGCACATTCACCGCTCCGGTGTAGCCCAGGATATCCACCAAACCAGCCTTGTTTACATCCCGGGTAATGATCTTGGCCGATAAGATGAGTTCATTGAGCAGCCTGGTAAACTGGCCTGTGGCCATCGGGTTTTGCCGCTGGTGCAACAACAGGTGTTCTGTGACTGTAATTTGGCGCATACCACACCTCCTTAAACGGGCCTCAAAATTGGCGCTCATGACCTTGCTGCAAAAAGTCGCTTCACGTTAAATTGTGACACTATGTGAGGTTATAAGATTTTGTTTTTACTGACCTCAGCCCACCGGCCTCTGACCTCTGATCTCTGACGCCTCATAGGCCGCAGAACCCCGCCCCATTAATCATTTTGCTCCACATGGGCTACATAGACTAAGGGGGATTCTCCTACATACCGGGAAAGCCAGACAAACTTTTCATCATCCAGGGCGAAGTCGCCCTGGACCTTGTTCTCAAGCATCTTCGGCCAGTCTTGTTCCTGGATCATTTTTTCTTTGCCTTGTTCCACCCCGGACCACAGGACATCTCCCTGAGCCAGAACAAGCAGGGTTTGGGACCCTGGCCCTTGCTTAAACAGGGTCCGGGGGTCGAAGTGGGCAACCACATGCCCGGTTACCTGATCGCCGTTACGCAAGGATTTTACCACACACAACTCAGGTCCCAGGTCCTGATCAAGGACCTCCAGATAAAGCTCCGCCTCCTGAGATGGTCGATTGTCCAGTATTTTTTGAGGAGAAATCTCCTTGATCGACTGGGACGGAACCTGGTGCAGAACTTCTCCGGAGGGGCTAAAAGACGTCACCCCATTGAGCCAAGAAAACCTGGAGAAAACGGCCTGCAACTCTTGACTTGAGGTTTTTTCCATCCGCTGCATGCTCCTGGCCAAGTCCTCAAGCTTAATGTCTACAGGAGTGACCACCTGGGCCAGACGCCGCACGTCCCCTCCCACGTCAGCTTCAGCCCCAACATCTATATGGGCTGGAAAGACTGCGCCCCGGTATATGGTTTTGGTCTTTTCCCAGGCCTGACAGCTGGTAAGCCCAAAAATGAACACAAGGGATATGAAAAAATACGTCCGCATAAGCACTGACCAAACTCCTTCTAAACCATCATATATTATTTTTTCCCAGCGAAATCAGAACCTGGCCTCCAGCCGGGCAGCCAGCCGGTCGAGCCGGCGTAAAAGCTCGTGTTTTTTTCTTGTGTCCACCAGAGACTGGCCTTTGGTCACTTCCTGGTCCATCCCA
The DNA here is from genome assembly GCA_046538645.1 of Desulfovermiculus sp. Classification (GTDB taxonomy): domain Bacteria; phylum Desulfobacterota; class Desulfovibrionia; order Desulfovibrionales; family Desulfothermaceae; genus Desulfovermiculus. The sequence continues at coordinate 1,238 of JBKHIL010000064.1, read as the reverse complement.
TTTTTCCCCTTTGGCGATGAGAACACTTCATGCCCCGGACCATGGGCATCATCCGGACCGAAATCAGGATCTTTCCGAGAAGCTTCATGGTTCATCCTCGATTGAATACTGGCCATCCTGGCTTCGATCTGCTGACGCCGCTCTGGATCTTCTGACCGATCCATAAGCTCTGCATAGATTTCAAGTGCGGACTCAAACTCTCCTTGCCCAGCCAATATATCCGCCATAGTCACTGTCCGATATCCGCCTGACGTCAAATCCTCTTTTCTGAGGTATTTCTGCCCGGCTGCATCGGGCTCAGCACCACGAGGGTCCCCTGATTCTTCACCTTCAAATTCTGCCTCTTGAGATGAGTCTGAACTTTTTTTTGCTCCCAAGCTGTCCTTCTCCTCGTATCCGGCCTGACTTCCGGGATGTTCATCCCTTACTGCCGGATTCTTCTGGCCGATACAGCTGTACACTCCTGCCTGCATTACCCGGGCCCAAGATAGAGAATCATGCCCGACGTCAGCTCCGATAAAGCTCACAGCGGCCGCAAGATCGATTTTCCCCTCCTTTTGAAGTTGATCAGCCCACAACAACCAAAACTGGGGGCAGGAACAAAGCGCTGAGAGCAGGGGCTCCATATAGGCCCTGGCCTGGTCTGGAAGATCAGCCTGGCTCAAAGTCTGGATCAAAAGCAGGCGGCCCTGAGCATGAGTAGGATTCTTGTCCAGCCCGGATTTCAGGTGCTCTATGGCCTTATCTTGCCTTCCCTGCTCCAAATAGAGCAGAGCCAGATTGTAAAATAACGGCGAAGCCGGGTCCTGGGCCAGGACCTCTTCATACCAGGTGATCTTGTGCTGCATGATAAACCTTTCGCTCCCGCTCATTTCAGGGGCGCCTTTTCCTGATTGATATAGAGGACTTCGTTTTCTTGCACATAATGCAATCTGGTACGTATCATGTGCTCCAGATACGTCTTATTGTTCTTCAGCAGCCGGACCTTGCGGCTGAGCTCGATATTGTCTTCCCGCACCTGGCCAAGCCTGGACTCTACCTCCTCCAGGACCTGCTGCTGCTGCCGATAGGGCTCAATCCCACGCTCCCCCCACAAAATGGCCCAGACCAACAAGATATTCACTGCCAATAATAAAGTGAGAATAGCTCGAAAATACATGAGGCCCAGATCAGTATTTAGGTCCCGGTCTCATGGCCCTTCCCGGCGGTAAGCCACATGTGACGCTGGTCCTCAAACA
>JBKHIL010000366.1:0-2688 GCA_046538645.1 Desulfovermiculus sp. | reverse complement strand
GATCTGCCTGGCCACCAATTCAGTAAGGTCTATGACCTCCATCTTGCCTTCCAGGCCGCTGGTCTTCACTCCATCTTCCAGGTTCACCAGGCAGAAGGGACATCCGGTCACGATCACATTGGCTCCCGCCTCTTCGGCCATTTTGACCCGGACCTGCCCCATGCGCTGATCTTCAATGGGCTCATAAAAAAGCATCAGCCCGCCGCCGCCGCAGCAAAAGGATCTATCCCGGCTGCGGTCCATTTCCACCCGGTTTAGTCCGGGTATTGCGTCCAAAACCTCTCGCGGCGGATCGTAGAGCAGATTGTGCCGGCCCAGGTAGCAGGGATCGTGGTACGTATACACCGAACTGCTGTCAATGACCGGGGAAAAGGCGAGCTTTCCAGCCCGCACCTGGCGCAAAACATACTGGGCAATATGCTCTACTTTGGGCAGGCCTTGATAATCCTTGTTCAAGGCATTCAAGGCATGCGGATCGGCAGTCACAATGTTTTGAACACCACTGTCCAGGATGGCCTGGGTGTTGTTTTCTTTGAGACTTTGAAAGAGCATCTCTTCACCAAAGCGGCGGACCTCATGCCCGCTGTCCTTTTCTCCCTTGCCCAGAATCCCGAAGTCCTCTCCGGCAGCAGTAAGGATTCTGGCCGTGGCCTGGGCCAGTTCCTGCAGACGTTCGTCATAGGAGCTTGCACTGTCCACAAAATACAGGGTCCGAGCCTGGGCCTTCGGTCCAAGCACCTGGACTTCCAGTCCCTCTTCAGACAGCCCCTTGGTCCATTCCTGTCGCTTTTTCTCAGTCTTCCCGTAGGGATTGCCCCGTTTTTCCAGAGCGGACAAGGGCTTTTGCAAAGACTGGGGCACCATGCCTTCGTCCACCATTCCCCGCCGCAGGTCCACAATTTTGCTGATATATTCGTTCATCACCGGGCATTCTTCTTCGCACGCCCCGCAGGTGGTGCAGGACCATATCTCATCTTCCTCAAATATCCGGCCCATGACCGGCTCCCGGCCCTTCATCTCCCCCAGCACCGGATAGTGCTCAAACATATAATCCCTGGATTTGATAGATATAAATCGTGGTGAGAGGGGACGGCCCACATGAGTGGCCGGGCAGTTGTCTGAACATCGCCCGCAGTCTACACAGGTGTAGAAATCGAGCATGTGTTTCCAGGTGAATTCCTCGAAATTTTTGACCCCGAAGCTTTCCAGATCATCCAGTTCCTGGTCCGATACACCCCAGCGCACCGGCTTCACAGTTCCCCGGTCCAGCTTGTGGAAATAAACGTTGAATATGGAGGTGATCACATGAAAATGCTTGCCAAAGGGCAAAAAGCATAAAAAGAAGAAAAAGATGACATCATGGGCAAAGTAGGAAAATGCGTGCGTGCCCTGCAGAAAACCCACCGGGGTCGGAGACAGGAGCAGGGAAAAAAACCAGGCCAGGCTCAAAGGCGCGGGCATGTGGCTCATCCCGGCCGCAGCCACATGCGCGGCTTCAAACAGGCTCTCAAAGAACATCAGCCCGCCGATCAGGCCGAGGACGAATACGGCTTCAAAGGTATGATCCTTGCCGTACTTGGCCGGCACCTTGTACCGCTCAGGGGTGTACACTCCGCGCCTGATCCCGGCCACAATACAGGCCAGGAATACCAGGGTGGCTGCATAATCCTTGAGGACGTTATATACATCACCTAAAGAACCGGACAGGCCGGGAAAGACAAAATCCGGGGAAAACCCGATGATGACCAGGGAAATGGATCGTATGGCCAGAATTAGGAATCCGAAAAAGATGACAATGTGCAGTACTCCGGCCAGCATATATCGGGGCTGCTTGTACTGACCCAGCCAATAGATGAGCAGATCCTTGACCCGCTGTCCCGGGCGGTCAAACCGGGGATCCGATGCCCCTTTGACCAGGGGGATCAACCGCTTGACCATGATAAAGACAAAACAGGCCAGGCCAAGGAGAGTAATGAGTACGGCCAGTACCCAGCCCGGAATCCCGAACAGGCTGATCCAGGCCGGAGGCGTCAATACGTCGTGCATAGGCGTGTCCTCGCAGGTTTTAAAGGTTATCTGTTCCAGGGCTTTGTGAGCTAGAATCCTTTTCTTCCAAACTTATCCGGCAGGGTATTCCCCGCAGCCTCGGTGTCCCGTACTGGCGGCCCAGGTCCTGCACAGAGGTCAGGCAGTTTAAGTTGGCCGTTTTCCACGATTCCGGGCGATGCCCTCCTGATTCCGGGAACCACCACCCATGAGCGGCACAGACGATTCCGGGCTGCACCTGCTCTGTTATCTCCGCGTGCTGTACAATTGACCCGGAGACGGTTTCTATTCTGATCTTATCCCCGTCCTTTATATTGAAACGCCTGGCCGTGTCCGGATTGACCTGGGCCAGGGGCCGGGGTTCACGCCGGCGCAAACTGTCCACCCACCGGTAGGACGAGTGCAGGTAATTGGGACTCTTGGCACTGGTCAATACGAGCGGGAAGCGGTCATCGGGTTCATTCCCGCTTTGGGCCCAAACCGGCACAGGCTCCACTCCCAGGGATTTGGCTTTACTCAGAGCCAGCTCCACCTTGCCCGAAGGGGTGGCAAAGCCCTTGTCCTCAAAGTGCTGCCAACGGTTTATCCCTTTAAGCATCCCCTGCGCGGCAAATGACTCAAAATCCAGACCACTGGGTGCCA
>JBKHIL010000365.1:0-2690 GCA_046538645.1 Desulfovermiculus sp. | reverse complement strand
GCTGCTACTGCCCTAACCTATGATTTGACCGTTGTCACCCGAAATACGCAGGACATGGAAGTCAGCAATGTAAGACTCTATAATCCATGGATAAATGAGTAATGTATCAGTGCATTGAAGTGCTCTACTGACCTAAATCTCCAACAAGCATCATATGCTCAGGTGTCCATGCATTTTCCCGGCTTCCAGGCTTTGTGTATTTCACTGCTTTCCTTCCCAGCCCTCACCATCCGCCGTTCACCCCGGGCAAAATATGCATAGAGCAAAAGGCCGGCCCCAATGGTCCCCAGGCCGACCAGAGCATTCACCGGCTGGCGCTGGATGGAAAAGAGTATAATGCCCAGATTGCCCATGATAAACACAAGCGGGGTGAATGGGTAGCCAATGGTTTTGTATCCCAGGACTTCATCAGGGCGTGTACGGCGAAGACGCATCATGCCCAGGACAGTGAGCATGGCAAAGATGGCCAGGGTAAATCCTATGTACAGCAGCAAGGCATTAAAGGTAGAGGTTATGACCATGAAGATGGCAATTGCCGCCTGCAGGGCAATGGACGACGCTGGGGTATACTTCTCTTTGTTCAATCTGGCAAATGTGGAAAAGAATATGCCGTCTTTGGCCATGGCGTAATAAACCCGGGGACCGGTCATGATCATGGCGCTTAATACAGAGAGGATACCCAGAGCGACCGCTGCGCTGAAATAGGCGCTGATATGTTCTCCAAACAGAGAGACCGCAGACTGGGCCCCTACTTCCAGCATGTTATGCATCTGATCCGGGGAAAGGGCATAAATGTACACACAGTTTAAGAGCATATACAGACAAATGACAATGAGCGTTCCGCCGACCAGTGCAATGGGAATATTTCGCTGCGGATTGATGATTTCCCCTCCGAGATAAGAGGCTGCATTCCACCCCGAATAGGCAAAAGATACAAAAATCAGGGAGACGGCAAAGGCCTGTATGGACACATCGCTTGACGCTTCCGCCGGACTGAGGTGCTGCATTGAACCGTTGCCCAGGCTGAAACCGGCAAGTATAAAAACCAGGATCAGTCCGACCTTGAAAATGGTCAATGCATTTTGGATTCGACTGCCCATAATCAGGCTGTAGTAATGGACCAATGAGAAGAGCACAATCATGCCAACAGCCAGAAGTTTAGGCCAGGAAAACAATGGAAAGCTATAGCCAAGCAAAGAAATGTTCATTGCCTCCCCGCCGGGGAGTGAAAAGGCGTGCAAGGTGTAGGTGGCAAAGGCTATGGCTGCTGCAGCTATAGGGGCAGAAAAGCCGACGATTAAGGAAATCCACCCGGAAAGAAACCCCATTGGCTTGCCAAAGCTCTCCCGCAAAAAGACATACTCTCCGCCGGCCCGGGGAAACCTGGCCCCCAGCTCCCCGTAGCACAGGGCCCCGCACAAAGCAAAAAGGCCGCCAAAAAACCAGCAGAAGAGGAGCGCCCGGGCAGATCCCAGCTCCCCCATAATATACCCAGAAGTGGTGAAGATCCCTGTGCCCACCATATTGGCAATAACCAGAACTGTCGCCGAAAAAAGGCCGACCTCCCGCTTGAGGCCGTTGCCATTGAATCTGTTTTTCATCTGCGGATTACCTTTATTTGTATGTCAAAGTATATGCCTGCAAGCACCTGCACTCTTTCCAGCGCAGTGAAAAGCCATCGTGGCTTTCAAGGCCAAACTATTGGGCCAGACTATTTGAGGGAAAAATCAAGGGGCGAGTCGCCCTCGCCCCTTGTATGGAAGGAAAGTGTCTCTATTGCCTGGGAGGCTCTTTCATGAAATCCCCGACATAGACCAGGTGTTCAAAAGGAAAATCGATATCAGCGGTTTTTGCTTCAATTGAGTCCAATTGTCCGCTGATCGTGTACTCCTTTTCCTTGTCTCCGGCAAAAAAGGCGACGGCTATCGGGGTGTCGTCCGGGTAATACTCCCGGAGCTTGTCAACCAGATCGGAAAACTCGGTGCGCATGGTGAAAACGACCATGGTCGGCTGATGCTTGGCCAGCTTGTCAATTCCCCGATAGTGAGTCAACACAGCTGCATGGACCGTGCTACCGCCCATGAGATCTTTGCCGATCAGGGCATTGGCCGCATTCAGGCAACTGACCCCGGGAATTGACTCCAAGTTTAAATCCGCCATTTCCTCCCGATACCAGCGATACGGCCCGCCATAAATAAACATGTCTCCGCTGCCCATGACCGCAACCGTCTTGCCTTTTGCAACAGCAGAGCGAATGCGCTCCTCCAGCTTTTGGCGCACAATCCGGTCCTGCCGGCACTTTTCCCGTTTTTCCGGATCATCAAGGGTATCACACGTTTCTCCGTGGGTCCTCCAATGCTCAAATGCCCCTTCCCAGAAGGTCTTCCCTTCCAAATACTTGGAAAACTTCTGCCGGGTATCATCCCTGCAGATAATGATATCCGATTCCTGCATTGCCTCCACCGCCCGAATGGTGGCTAAATCCGGATCACCCACGCCTGTGCTGATCAAATAAAGCTGACCACAGCCGTTGTCTTGCCCGGCATTGGCCGATGTTGCCGGAGCTGTGAGCAGTCCCCAGCACACAAGACAGGTCAAAACCACACTATACGCACTCAAACAAGCTCGCATGCCTTGCATCATGATCGCTTACTCCTTGGATTTTATATACTTTACCCTAACAGTACAGC
>JBKHIL010000364.1:0-2691 GCA_046538645.1 Desulfovermiculus sp. | reverse complement strand
CATGCAGATATTTAAAACTATAGTCTTTCCGATTCTCTCCTGTACTGACCGGTACAGGGGCAGAGCGACCTGCCTGGCATCTGCCTTGCGCTTGGTCTGAACCAGGGCGCTGTCAGTGAGTAAGAGCCCGCCAGGTCGAATGATTCCAAAGGATTGATCATAGGCCTCCTGAGTCAAACACACCAGGATATTGGGCTGGGTCACCTTTGGGAAATTGATGTCCTTGTCATCGATGATGATATCCGATCTGGTCACCCCGCCTCGGGCTGCCGCCCCATAAGACTGCGCCTGAACCGCGTTGAGCCCTTCATAAATAACCGCGGCTTCAGCCAGAATGATAGCCGCAGTGATCAAACCCTGTCCGCCGGAGCCGGAAAAAACGAGTCGACATCGTTCCATAGATCTATCCTTTGTGCGCAGCTTGAATAAGACGTTCATATTCAGAGCAGTATTCTGGAGTCTCTTTTTGCACAAACACGCCCCGCTCAATGAGCCCGGGATTTTCCTCCAGGGATTTGGTGCCGATCTGAGCCGTATTGTCTCGGAGATACTCCAGCATGTTCACAGCACTGCCCAGCTTATTCCGGCGGCCAAAATGGGTGGGGCAGGGGGAAAGGATCTCGACAACAGAAAATCCCTTATGGGTTATTGCCTGCTTGAGATATTTTGTTATCTCCTGGAAGTGATAGCTCGTGGTCCTGGCCACGTAGCTGGCCCCTGATGCCGTGGCCATATGCACCACGTCAAAGGATTGATCTATGGTCTGCAGAGGTGCAGTTGTGGCCGTAAATCCAATTCCGGTCAAAGGCGAAAACTGCCCCCCGGTCATACCGTAGATGCGATTATTCATGATCACCGCTGTGATATCCATGTTGCGGCGACAGGCATGAATAAAGTGATTACCGCCTATAGCTAAAGCGTCGCCATCGCCCATGGGCACAATGACCTTTAAGTTAGGCTGACTCATCTTGACACCGGTTGCAAAGGCCAGGGCCCGACCGTGCAGGGTATGCAGAGAGTGAAAATCAACATAACCGGATATGCGCGATGAGCAGCCGATCCCGGAGACCATGACCAGCTCGTTTTTGGAGAGTCCAAGTTCTTCCACCGCCCGCAGCATATTATTCAGCACAATGCCGTGCCCGCACCCCGGGCACCAGATATGGGGGAAAAAGCGTTCCCGGATGTAATCGTGAAAGGACATGGGCTATACCCCCCTTCCCTGGATGAGCCGAAGCATATTCTTGATATCCGTGGGGGTGATGAACTCCCCGTCTACCCGATTGGCCAGAAAGACCCGCTCCGGACGATCTACGGCCTTTTTCACTTCCTGCACCAACTGGCCCATATTCATCTCCACAACCACGATGGTTTCGGCATGGGCGCATTTTTCCCGCACCAGCTGGGCCGGAAAGGGCCACAGGGTCTGCAGCTCCAGAAGCCCCAGCTTTTCTCCCCGGTTGCGCCTGTTTTTTACAATGTGTAAGGCAGAACGGGACGTTGACCCGTAGGATACCAATACGCAGGTCGCGTCCTCCAAAAAGTATTCTTTGTAATGGGTGATCTGGTGCACACTGTTTTCAAGCTTGTCCACCAGATGATGAATCAGACCGTGGATGACCTTGGGATCACTGGTGGGAAAACCCCACATGTCATGATACAGCCCTGTGACGTTGTACCGGTGTTTGCCCCCGAAATCAGACATCGGCAGCCGGCCGTCCTCCCGGGGCAGATAGGGGTGGTAATCTACCCCCCCGGGCAGCGATGTCCGCAACCGCTGCACCACCTGCACCTCTCCGGGTTTTGGCAGTTCCACTTTCTCCCGCATGTGCCCGGACATCTCATCAAACAGAAGAATGACCGGGGTCCGATAGGTCTCAGCCAGATTAAAACCCTCTACAGTCATTCGAAATATGTCCTGATGCGATGAGGCAGTAAGGGCAATAATGGCATGATCCCCGTGGGTTCCCCACCTGGCTTGATAAATATCTCCCTGACTGCCATGAGTGGGCAATCCTGTGGATGGCCCGCCCCGCTGCACATCAACAATGACACAGGGAATCTCAGCCATGACCGCAAAACCCAGGGCCTCCTGCATGAGGGAAAATCCCGGTCCGCTGGTAGCGGTCATCACCTTATGCCCGGTGAGAGAAGCCCCGATAATTGCACACAGCGAGGATATCTCGTCCTCCATCTGAATAAATTTCCCTCCAATAGCCGGGAGACGGTTGGACATGTGCTCCGCAATCTCAGAGGAAGGGGTTATGGGGTACCCGGCGAAAAAATCCAGCCCGGCATACAGGGCTGCCTCTACACAGACCTCATTACCTTGGATAAAGCGAATGTTGGTGTCGGTCATGCTGCTTCCTGCTCTTCGGTTTGGACCTCTATAGCCAGGTCCGGACATCTCCGCTCGCACAAATGGCATCCGATACAATCCTCGGGCCGGACCGCCACAACCTTCTCTTCCTCATCCAACTCCAGGACCTGTTTGGGGCAGAAATGGACGCAAATGCCACACCCTTTGCACCACTCCCGGTTGATGAAGTGTCCAAGAACCTTTTTTTTGGCCATACATGCACCTGGTTGTTGTTTTGAGTGTTCAGTGTTCAGGGCCGCCGCTGGCCGCAGCCGCAAGTTTGATCAAGAATGAAACAGAGCATGAAGAGGGCTGGGCTTGGGGTCAAGCCC
>JBKHIL010000363.1:0-2691 GCA_046538645.1 Desulfovermiculus sp. | reverse complement strand
GTCGAGCAGCCCTCCGGCCGCGTTGGGGTGTCCCCCTCCGCCCAGATCTGCGGCAATGGCCTGGACATTGACCTCTCCCCAGGTGCGCAGACTGAACTTTATTCCGTCAGATACTTCGCGCAGGCTGACCGCGACAACGACTCCGCGCAGAGTTCGAACATAATCGACGAGTCCGTCACAGTCTTCCTGGGAGGCCCCGGTTTGTTCCAGCATCTCCTGCGTGGCCCGGATGATGCCGATTTTTCCCCAGGCCCGCAAAGTGACGTTTTGCATGGCTCTGCCGTGCAGATGGAGTTTCTCTAATCGACTCTGGCGCTGGGTCTTGGCCTGGAAGCTGTTGAGGTCCAGTCCAAGGCCCAGAATCTCAGAGACAATGTCCAGGGTCTGCGGGGTGGTATTGCTATAACTCAAGGAGCCGGTATCAGCCATAATGGCCAGATACAGGGGCTCGGCCAGGGGGTTGCGCAAGGGAATTCCCAGTTTGCGGGCCATAAGCGCAATCATCTCTCCCACTGAAGAAAGGGCCGGGTCCACCCAGTTCAGGCTCCCGAAACAGGTGTTACCGGTGTGATGATCGATATTCACCACATTCCGGTTTGTGAGTTTACCAGCCAGTTCGTGGCCCACACGGTCCACATCTGCACAATCCAGGACCACAACACATGGGTCTTCTTCTGAAGGGATGGAACATATGAGAGGCCAGGGAGGTTCGAGCCAGGAAAATCGATCCGGCATGTTATCGGTCAAGAGGATATTTCCCTTTTTGCCCCATAAGTCCAGGAGATGGGCCAGACCGCACAGAGATCCGAGTGCATCTCCGTCCGGATTGACATGGGCGAGCAGAAGAAAGGAGTCTGCCTTTTGCAAATGCTCAAGTATCGGTGAGAGGCGGTCCATGTATGGTCTCTTCCAGAAAGCTGTCCCAGACAAAACGAAGTTCCGGCACATGGCGCAGCTTCAATCGTTTTCCAAGCAAGGTCCGCATGTATCCCCGGGCGGCATCCAGGCCCTGCTGCACTGCATCCTGCTGGGAACCGGTCCGGCTGTGAGTGTAGAGAACTTCGGCCACAGTCAGATCCGTATTTAATCGCAGGCCGCTGATGGTAACCAGCTCCAGACGCGGATCCTGGATATCTTCCACCAGCATGAGTCCGAGCTCATGCATGATCATTTCTTCCAGCCGGATGGCCCGGCGAGAATGTGCCTTTCGCATATATTTCCTAGCCCATAAAGATTTCGGTGCTGAAGTGAACAATCTCTTCTGAGGTCGCGGCCTCGATCATTGCATAGGCCTTATGCAGCTGCGAATCCACCCGCTTGGCCTCATTGGCCACTGTGACCACCGCCAGGATAAGCATTTCGGTGTTGTCCAGGCCATCTACTTCGGCCACGGAAACATTGAACTTATTGCGCAGTTTTCGCTTCAAACTCGCAGCAATGCTCCGTTTGGCCTTGATAGAGGTCAGGCCGTGCAGTCTGAATTCAACAGTGAGGGCGCCGATGTGCATATTTTCCTAAAATGGAAGCTGCCTGGCTATTCCAGCGTAGCTTTTTCCTGAAATTCAGAAAAAGCTTCGATAATATCTCCAACTTTTATGTCGTTGAAGTTTTCCAGGCCCACACCACATTCATAATCCTTGGTCACTTCCTTCACGTCGTCTTTAAACCGCTTCAAAGAGCTCAGTTTGCCGGTATAGGTGACGATGCCGTCCCGCAAGAGGCGAATACCGGCGTTGCGTTGCAGTTTGCCGTCCAGGACAAAGCATCCGGCCACTGTCCCCACCTTGGGCACGGAGAATATGTCCCGGACCTCAGCCTGTCCCAGGTACACCTCCCGGGTCACCGGAGCCAGCATGCCGGCCATGGCTTCCTTGACCTCATTTACCAGGTGATAAATGACGTTGTAGAAGCGGATGTCCACGTGTTCCTGTTCAGCCAGGTCCTTGACCTTGGCCGTGGGCCGGACGTTAAAGCCAATAATAATGGCTGCCGAGGCAGAAGCCAGCTTGATATCCGATTCCGTAATGGCCCCGATCCCGCCGTGGATAATGTTTACTTTGACCTCGCTGGTGCCCAGTTTTTGCAAGGATTCGGTTATGGCCTCCAGAGACCCCTGAACATCGGCTTTGAGAATAAGGTTTAAGTTTATGATTTCTTCTTCAGCCTTGGCGGCAAAGAAGCTCTCCAGGGTGACCTTGGTCTCCTTGGCCAGCTCCTTCTCCCGATGCTTGCTCTGGCGCTCCTCGGCAATGCGCTTGGCCAGCTTCTCGCTTTCCACGACCACGAATTCGTCCCCTGGGTTGGGCACTCCCTCAAAGCCCTGGACTTCCACAGGCATAGCCGGGCCTGCGGATTCGATCTTGGTCCCGAAGTCGTTGAACAGGGCCCGGACCTTGCCGTGGTGCAGGCCGCAGACAAAGGCGTCAGCAGTGCGCAGGGTGCCTTCCTGGATGAGCACTGTGCCTACCGGGCCCCGACCTTTGTCCAGCTTGGATTCCACAATGTGGCCCCGGGCCCGCTTGTCAGGGTTGGCTTTCAGATCTTGCATCTCTGCCTGCAGCAGGACCATTTCCAGGAGCTGGTCCAGCCCCAGGTGGTTCTTGGCGGATATGTTGCAGAAGATGGTCTCTCCGCCCCATTCTTCTGAGATCAGGTCCTGATCAGCCAGCTCCCTTCTTACCCGCTCCAGGT
>JBKHIL010000002.1:0-33748 GCA_046538645.1 Desulfovermiculus sp. | reverse complement strand
CTGAGGCCATCAAAGATTATGCCGTAAAAATCGGGGAAAAGACCAGGGCCGAGGTAGTGGGCCAGGGCTATGGGCCAAGTCCAGAGAATTTCAAAGTCCATAACCAAAAAGGGGGCGATTCGCCCCCTTTTTGGTTATGGACAAGATGTAACGTCTTCTTATTTCGGGTCATGGTCTCGTCCGGATGAGCTCGATATAGTCTCGTGGCGACAGAATAGAAGCATACTCAGGGGGATTCTGCAAAAGGGCCCGGTCCCCTGTGATCAGGATCGAACCGGGAACAGCCAAGAGAAGCCGCCAGAGGTGATCGTCATTTGGATCAGGGGCTGAGACCGCTTCAACTGACTCCCGCCAAATACCATGCAGGGCGATTTCAGTCAGGATTGCGTCTACTTCCGTTTCGTTCAATCCATGATAATGCTGTACCCGAGGCCTCAGAAGCACCTCGCGGTACTCAGCCACAAGCTGAGGAGAAAGCAGGAAGGGAAACCTTCCGCTGAGCATGCCGTCCAGAATTGCAGCCAGTGGTGAGCCCGATTCCTTGGATAGAAGGCCACTGACCAGCACATTAGTGTCAACAATAACAGGCCTGCTCATGGCTGATTTCGCTGAGCTCGCGTCTCTTCTTGTGCCAGTTCCAGGGCTTGGCCATCATCCAGTCCTGACCTCGACCTGGCCCTGGCCACCAGATGGGAGGCCGCCTCATGGGTCTTGATGCCGCTTAGCTCAAGGCTTTCTTCGATGATTGCGGCAATGCTCTTCCGTTTCCGGGCCGCTGCCTCCTTGAGTGCCCGATGGCGCTCTTCAGTAAGGGTAATGGTCAGTCTGGGCATAAAACCTCCTGGTGTTTTCTCACCAATACACCACATATGCGGAAGAGTCAACGGGCAGGAGCAGGTCTTACTCTTTGAAGCAGCGACAATGACCGGTCAGCTGTTCGGGCTATGAGATGTTCAGGCCTTTCGACAATCAGATCAGTCATCCTACAGATCCGACCACATACACCTCTTTCCCTTGACCGTGACCCAACCCAGGGGCAGATCCTGCCAGTACAGCCCGGCCAAAGGCCCCGGTCCCGGGGCGGGTAGGCTCTGGCCCTGCAGGAGTTTTTGCAGCTCGTCCACGCTGTCCAGGACCAGGCTCTGCCCTGAATTGGGCTGCGGCACCAGCAATCTGGCCCGGGGTGACAGGCGCAGGCCCTTGCGCCCATAGCCAAGGACCGTTCCCTGCCAGGCAATATGGCCCAGGGTATGTGCAGCCTTCCGGGGTTTAAAAATCAGTCTTTCATTTTCAATTTCCATCCGCCCCGGAGGAAGTCCCTGCAAGTCTACTTCTGTTTTCAGCCTGGAGCGTACAGCCGGATCCACAACAACCCGCTCCGCACCAGATTCGCTCAGGCCATTCTCCAATCCCCGGCCAGGCTTTTGCAGACCGGCCACAAAAAAGGACTGCCCCTGTGAGGCCGGACCGTTGACTCGCAAAGTTCCTTGGGCCAGGGGATTTTGCGGCGGATCAAAGACAAATCCCGGACAGGGAGGCAGTTGCTCTATATCAAGTCCGTATTCTTGAGAGGCCCAAAGAATCTGATTCTCATTTTCCTGAACATTGGTGGTGCAGGTTGAATAGATCAGGCGGCCCCCGGGGGCCAGAAGACCCGCTGCCCGGGCCAGGAGACTTTGCTGCAGGGAGAGCAAAGGCTTTATGGTATTTTCCCGCCACAGGGAAAGGACCCGGGGGTTTTTCTCCGCGGTTCCCCAGCCGCTGCAGGGGACATCGAGCAGGATTTTATCCCAGTGATATGAGCCGGGATATGTTTCAGCTTTGTACCCGGTGCTCACTACCTGGAGCAAGTTGGCCAGGCGCATATTCTGGCGCAGGGTCTGATAGCGCTTTTTTTTCGGCTCATTGGCCACAACCAGCCCGCCATCTCCGACCATTTCGGCCAACACACCGGTCTTGCTCCCCGGGCTGGCGCATAGATCCAGGGCGGTTTCTCCTTGTCCGGGGGCCAGGCACAGGGGAGGGAGCATGGAAGATTTGTCCAGGATATAGATGAGGCCAAAGGCAGCAGCCACAGAGGACCCCAGGGGCTTGGGCCCGGAGGTCAGATAGCGGGCGCTGGCAAGATAGGGCTCGGGCTGAAAGGTGTATCCCTCGGCACTGAGCAGGGATTCTACAGCCGGTCTTTCATACGCCCGGCAGATAAGCCGGAACGTACGGAGTCTGCGCTCATCGGCGGTTCGGGGAGTGGAAACTTGAGTATTCACGGTGCTTATGGTTCGGTTCATTCGGCGTATTCAGAAGTGAAAGTCATCTTTCCAGCCTGGCCCGCTGCAAAGCAGTAAGCATGTACAGCGGGACGCGTTTGACAGCCTGGCGGTAAGAAAGGCGGCTGTTCGTGATCCGGATCAAATCCTGAAATATGAGTTTATGCCGCACCAGCCAATGAAAACCCAAGCCGGTCCAGGCATACAGGAGCTGGGCAAATCGGGAGGCCCAGATCATGTCCCGGCCGATGGACAGGTCAATGCGGCGGCTGTACTCTTTGACCTGATGGCTGGCAATGGCCTGTGCTGCCATGCGTCCGCTGTCGATAGCCGGCCGGATACCTTCTCCAGTCAAGGGATCGACCAGGCCGGCAGCGTCTCCGGCTAAAAGAATCCGGCCCTTATGCAGGGGTGCGGGACTGGTATATACGGGTAAAGGATGCCCCTTGGGCCGGGTTGATTTGAGATCAATGCCCAATCGGGTCATGCAGTTTGTGAAGCGATCGTGCAGACTGGTGCCTTTGACCGTAGACCCTAAGCCTACAGAGAGATGGGATGCCTTGGGAAAGACCCAGGCATAGCCATTATCCACAGCCCCAAGCTCCACAACAATCCGGCCCCGAAAGCTTTCCAGCATTCCTGGACCACTGCCCGGCTCCACTTCCGCTTCCAGGGCAGCCCCCAGGTTTCGGGTGCGGCGAAGCCCGACACTTTGGGCCACCCTGGAGTTGGCACCATCGGCTCCAATGGCAAAAGAAGCCCGCAAAGGCCTTGATCTGCCTTGAACCTGTACAGAGACCTGGTCTTCATCCTGAGAAACGAGAGTCACCTGACTGGCTTCCAGCACATCGGCCCTGCTATGTTCTATTATAAACTGATCAAAGCGGTCGCGCATAACCATGGCCAGGGAGTCCCGGGGGATGTGGTGAGTGGTCTGTGACTTGCCGTGGATAAAGGACATGCGCTGGATCCACTGCTCCACAACCGGAGAAAAGGAAAAGGGAAATTCCTGCATGGCAGCGTGCGGCACTCCTCCGGCGCAGACCTTGTATCTGGGCAATCTTTCCTTTTCGACCACCAGGACCCGAAAACCGAACTGCCGGAGAAAATATGCGGCACTGCCACCGGCCGGCCCGCTGCCGACTATAATTACATCGGCATCACCTCGCATGTGCATCCTCCTGGATTCTTGAGAGCCTAAAAAGCGGTCACACTTTTGTGTCCCAAATTCAGACAAAGATCAATCGCGCTCAGTTGAAACTGTTTTCGTTCATGGGGCCACAGTGTCCTGCATGATTGTTATGTCCCCAGTTCTCTGATAAGTTCTTTTCATGTTTGGTGATGATACAAAAATTGAGATCTTGCGGGAGATTTTGACTGCACATCAGCCTGGAATCATTGCAGTATCCGGCGGGGTTGACAGCTCGTTTCTGGCTGCAGCAGCCAGACTGTGGAGACTTGATTGTCAGGCTGTATTCCTGGCCGGTCCCCACCTTTCTCCTGGAGAGCAAAGAGTAGCTCAGGATTTTGTCCGCAATCTGGGATTGCCATACAGCATAGGGTGTTTTTCTCCTCTTGATGTGCCTGGGGCGGCTGGAAATGAGCCAACGCGCTGCTATCACTGTAAAAAAGCTTTGGTCAGCGCCTTGAAAAAACAGGGGAAACAGGGTGGTGAGCAGATAATGGAAGGCTCTCACCTGTCAGATGGTAAAGAATATCGTCCCGGCCGTCGGGCCTTGAAAGAACAAGGTGTCATTAGCCCCCTGGCTGATGCGGGTTTGATCAAGGAAGACATTCGGTCTTATGCCCGGATCCTGGGCCTTGAGCAGGCAGATGAGCCTTCCAGGCCGTGCTTGATGACCAGGTTTGCCTATGGATACAAGGTCAGCGGTCAGGAGTTGAAAAAGGTGGGGGAGGCAGAGGATGAGCTGAGAATGATGGGCCTTTGCCATTTTCGACTCCGCATCTTATCAGAGGGCAGGGTGGTTCTGCACATTCATCACAGAGAAAAAGACATGGTCCGGCAAAAAGGGGCAGAAATCGATGGCTGTATCCGGAGGCATGGCATCCCTGACTATACTCTGGAAGTTGTCCAAACTCTGAGCGGTTTTTTTGACCGGCAATCCCGGGAGGATATACACTCATCTTCCTAGTTGGTTCATATTTGTCATATTCCATCTCAGGAGAAAATCTGTGTCCCAAAAGCGTCCTTCCAAGGTTTTTTTCTGGCCCCTGCAAGCCTCGGGTAAAGCACCGTATGCCTTGCGGATGCGGCGTTTGTACAAGGCGACGAACTTTGGCTCCCAAATAAGTTCAGGTGACCTGGTGGCCCTGAAAGTGCACTTAGGTGAGTATGGGGGCATGGCCTTTCTCCAGCCCCAGTGGCTCATTCCTCTGGTCGATATCCTGCGCAAGGCAGGAGCGCATCCCTTTCTCACTGATACCAATACCCTGTATGCAGGCCACAGGGAGGAGGCGGTCTCGCATTCCCTGCTGGCGGCAATGCACGGCTTTGATCCATTGCGCCTGGGTGCTCCGGTGCTCATTGCCGATGGCCTCAAAAGCCACAATGAGGTTTCGGTCCCAGGCATCGGCCATCATTTTCAGCACTGTTACCTGGCCGGGGATCTCCTGGATGCAGACGCAATGCTCAACATCTCCCATTTTACCGGGCACGAACTGACCGGCTTTGCCGGAGCCCTCAAGAGCCTGGCCATGGGGTGCGCCTCGAAACAAGGCAAAATGCATCAGCACTGCGCTCTGGGGCCAAAGGTGAGTTCTGCCAATTGCGTTGGTTGCGGACGATGTATAGAGGTCTGTGCTCCCGGGGCCCTGGCCTTGGATGAGAGCGGGAGTATCTCCCTGGATCAAGCCGCATGCACTGGATGTGCCAATTGCATCCTGGCCTGCAAGCATGAGTGCCTGCACATAAACTGGGATTTGGATATCAAAAACTTCCTGGAGCGCCTGGTTGAATATGCCGGAGCATTCCTTACGGCCTTTACCTGGCCCCTTTTGCACTTCAATTTTTTGGTTCAGGTCACTCCGAAATGTGACTGCAAGTCCTACAGTGATGCCCCTTTGTGTCCGGATATCGGAGTATTGGCCTCCTATGATCCTGTGGCCCTGGATCAGGCTGGCCTGGATCTGGTCAATTCCGCTGTGCACAAAAAAGATCCTCAGAGCAAAGATCAGGCATTGGATATCTTCCAACACCTCCATCCCAGAACCAGGGGAGAGGCGGTACTGGAAATGGCTGAGAAACTGGGCCTGGGAGTCCGGGAATATATTCTCAAGACAGTGCAGTGATTCACTGCCGGCCAGATATTGACAAAGAGAGGAGAGCCATACGGTTTATGTATGATCAATCAGGCAAGTTTTCTTTTTGGGCGCATTGGCCCGAGAAATTGTTCAAATTTGCCGGAGGCAAAGCTGAACTGGACATACCTGAGGTTTGGTGCTAAAAAAATCATTTCGCACATTCACCAATATATGGAGGTTTTCATGGGTCGACATAAAAAAATTGAACGCCACAAAGAACTTGACCGGCGCCGTAAAAGACGCGAAAAACGGATCAAGCAACGGATCAAGGAAGCCAAGGCCGAGGCCAAGAAGTCCTAGTCTTGACGAAAGGGGAAAAAGACTTACCTAACTACGTGTACATAATCAACCTTAACTTTTTGCCTTGGAGTTTGTTTCATACGAGGGAGGGCACCATGCCTATATACGAGTATTCATGTCAAGACTGTCAACATGTTTTTGAGGAGTGGCAAAAGGATTTCACAGACAAAGAAATGACGTGTCCTGTATGCGGAGGACAAGCCAAGAGAATGATCTCCAACACCGCCTTTATCCTCAAGGGATCCGGCTGGTATGTAACCGATTATGCCCGGGGGAAGGCATCTTCATCCGGAAACGGCGGAAACGGCAATGGAGGCACAGACGAAGGCTCGGCTGCCAAGACAGAGAAATCCACTTCTGAGAGTTCAACGGACTCTGCAAGCTCCAGCCAAGGAGCCAAAACCGCTCACACCGAAAGTGCGTAAAATCGAATAACACTGATTTGTCTTGTCTGGTGACGGAAAGGCCCGCTGAAGTCTTCCTTCGGACCTTTCCTGCCATCACATCTATTCTGCTCCAATCTTTTGCCTTTTAATAATCTCACACATCATGATTAAACGGTATACCCGCCCGGAGATGGGCACTATTTGGAGCCTGGAGAACAAGTTTCAGGCCTGGCTCAAGGTGGAAATCGCGATCTGTGAAGCCTGGCATGCGCTGGGACATATACCCGGGCAGGATATGGCTGATATCCGCTCCCGGGCAGGTTTTGATCTGGATCGGATCCTGGCTCTGGAAGAGCAGACCAAACATGATGTCATTGCTTTTTTGACCGCAGTGGAGGAAAAGGTCGGGCCGGCCTCCAGGTTCATCCATATGGGCTGCACCTCCTCTGACATTGTGGATACTGCCAATGCCCTGCTTCTGGTTCAAGCCGGCGAGCTTATTTCCAAAGGTCTGGACCGCCTCCTGCAGACCCTGCAGGACATGGCGTATGCTCATAAAGGCCGTCTGGCCATGGGCCGAACCCATGGAGTACATGCCGAACCCATGAGCTATGGCCTGAAAGTGGCCGGTTTTTATGCCGAGTTTTCCCGGCACAAAGAGCGCTGGGACAGGGCTGTGGACCAAATACGGGTAGGTAAGATCTCTGGTGCGGTCGGCACATACGCCCATTTGCTGCCTGAGGTGGAAGCCCGGGCCTGCGGCATCCTTGGTTTGAAGCCGGATCCTATCTCCACCCAGATCATTCAACGCGACCGGCATGCAGAGTATTTCTCTACTCTGGCCCTTATCGCCGGCGGGATCGAGCGTCTCAGCTTAGAGCTGCGGCATCTGCAGCGCACCGAGGTCCGGGAGCTGGAAGAGGGGTTCAGTAAAGGCCAGAAGGGTTCTTCAGCCATGCCGCACAAAAAAAACCCCATCTCAGCCGAGAACTTATGCGGTCTGGCCCGACTGGTGCGCACCAACGCCCTGGCCAGTATGGAGAATATGGCCCTGTGGCATGAACGGGACATCAGCCACTCGTCTGTTGAACGAGTGATCATGCCCGATTCCACTATTCTGGTGGACTATATGCTCAACCGGCTGGCGTCAGTCTTGCAAAATCTCCGTCTCATTCCTGAAAATATTGAACAAAATCTCCAGGGTTCCTTTGGTCTGTACTTTTCGCAGCGGATCCTTCTGGCATTGGTAGAAAAAGGGCTGGCCAGGCAAAAGGCCTATGAGATGGTCCAGGCAGTAGCCATGCAGGCCTGGGAACACCAGCACTCATTTCCAGAGCTGGTACGGGCCGATGAAGATCTGGGCCAGTACTTAAGTTCTGCTGAGCTGGATCAGCTTTTTGATCCCCAGTACTATCTGCGATACGAAGATCTCATCTTTCAACGTGTTTTTCCGGGACCAGACCATGAATAAGGTTCTTTCCAAACTGGCCGGCCTTTTATTGGAAAAATCCTATATTCCCGGGCAGGTTACCTTGACCTCCGGCCGGATGAGCGACTATTACTTTGACTGCAAACAGACCGCCTTGCATCCGGAAGGAGGCTATCTGCTGGGGATGGCCCTGCTGCAAAATCTCAAGGATTCGGTTCAGGCCATAGGAGGCATGACTCTGGGGGCCGATCCATTGGTCAGCGCAGTCAGTGTGCTGTCGCATATTCACAACAGGCCTTTGCCGGCCTTTATTGTGCGCAAAAACCCCAAGGGACACGGAACCAATAAGTACCTGGAAGGACTGGCCAACATCCCGCAGGGGGCAAATGTGGCCATCATAGAAGATGTGGTTACCAGCGGCGGGAGTGTGCTCAAGGCCTGTTTACGCACCACAGAAGCCGGCCTGCACATTACTCAGGTTCTTACAGTTCTGGACCGTCAGGAAGGGGGCACCGAGGCTCTGGCTGAACAGGGCTATACTTTGGAATCGATATTCACCAGGCAAAGCCTTTTTGCTGCAGCCGGCAAGGAAGGCTCAAAGGGGTGACCATGGGGTGCTTTTATGTCAATTTGCCTCTTCGGTATATCGCTGGGAATAGATATTATCTCGATTTTTTTCTCCGGCATAACATAAGCCCGGAACTGGGGCTTGATGCCATAGCCCTTGATGAACATGACATCGAATGGCACAAGGAAATCGCCCAGACCCTGCATGATGCAGGTCAGACCTGTTCCATTCATCTCCCTTTTCACGATTTGCAGCCCGGCAGCCTGGATGACTTGATTCTTCAGGCCACCAGAGAGCGCCTGCAGAGGGCGATGCATATCGCCAAGCTGTACAAACCCCGCTATCTGGTCGGCCATGCCTATTTCATTCCTCTGTACACAGATATGTTTTCCAAGTGGTTGAATCGGGCCATCCAAACCTGGGAAATGGTTATGGACACCTGGCCGGAACATCCGCCTTTGTATCTGGAAAATGTGCGGGAGATTGATCCCCGTCCCCTCGCTGATCTCCTGGGTGAACTCAGCTCGCGAAAGGTCAGGTTTTGCTTCGATATCGGACACTGGGCCAGCTATGGGAACGGGAGCCAGTATCAAAATCTCCCCCAGTGGATTCAGACCTTAGGTCCCTACCTCAGCCACCTGCATCTGCATGACAATGATGGGATTGCGGATCTCCATCTGGGACTGGGACAGGGCTGCATTCCCTGGACTGAACTCTTCGGCGGTCTGGAATTTCTGGAGCTCAGCCCAAGCTTTGCCCTGGAGCCGCACTGTCAGGAGGATCTGGAATACAGTCTGGCCTTTATCAAAAAACACATGAACTGGTTTTCCCGTCTGGGTGTTCGGCGCCGGGATCTTCCGGAGGTGTGATCCTTAGAGACTGTTTTGTGGCCGGAGAATGCCGGATAAAATCACCTCTTCCTCTGATACCGCATAAGGTTCTTCCCATGGCGGGGAGAGCTGAAAAAAGCGCTCTTCCCAACCCAGGATTGCGGCGTGGAGCAGCAAACCCTGCCCGCCACTCTTGCCCGGCCCGTATTTGCGGTCCCCGATCACAGGATGGCCCCGTCTGGAGAGCTGGATACGGATCTGGTGCTTGCGGCCGGTTATCAGTCGTACGACCAGAAGGCTGGCCCGGGAGCTCTGCCGCAGGGTCCTGACCCAGGATTCGGCCTGAACCTGGTGCATGTTTTCGTTTTTTCCCTTGGGCAGCTGATCGATGAGATGTGTCCATTCCGGCCAGTTGGTCTGCCCCCAGACCCAGGCCAGATAGACCTTGGTCACCTTCCCGGCCCGCCAAAGTTCTTGGAGGTGTTGCAGGGCTGAATAGGTCTTGGCCACCACCAGCAAGCCCGAGGTCGTCTTGTCCAGACGGTGGACAAGGGCCGGAGTCCAGCGGCTTTTGGCATACTCGGCCTGCAGCCGGTCACTGACACTGTCTGTGATCCCGGTTCCGGGCTGGGTGGCCAGATTGGGCGGCTTGGCCAGAACCAGAATTTCTTGATCCTCGAAAACCCGGCGCAGGGCAAAGGGATTTTGAGTTTTATCAGTCAACCCCTTGGTTTCTTTGTTGCGGGTGTATGGCGGCAGGCGAACTGTCTGACCCTGCGCAATACGATGAAAAGGTTTGCACCTGGCACCATCGACCCGAACCTGACCGGTCCGGATCCAGCGCATGAGTGCTGATCTGGGCACCTGCCCCTCCAGCTGCCGCTCCAGAAACTGTAAAAGCTTTTGGCCGGATTCAGCCCGGCTGACGTGAATGTGGGTGACTTCAGGCATATTATTAAATTATATCAATATATTATATATTCAGCTTCAAATCCATGTCCGATACTTCATTTTTGTCTGCCCATATCTCAAGCACAATCAGCAGTAAACTCCTGGCCTGGTTCTCTCAAAGCTGCCGGGATCTGCCCTGGAGGCAGAATCCCACTCCGTATCGAGTCTGGATCTCGGAGGTCATGCTCCAACAGACTCAGGTGGACCGGGTTGTGCCGTATTTTTTGCACTGGATGGAGATATTTCCCCATATTCAGGCTGTGGCCGAGGCTGATCAGGAAAGGGTACTCAAGGCCTGGGAAGGCTTGGGCTACTATACAAGAGCCAAGAACATCCAGGCCGCAGCTCAAAAAATATGGGTTGAATGTAACGGAGTCCTCCCCTCGGATATGTCTTTACTGCGGGCTTTGCCTGGAATTGGTCCCTATACTGCTGCGGCTATAGCCAGTCTGGCCTTCAACCAACCCGTACCTGCTGTGGATGCCAATGTCCAACGGGTTATGGCCAGGATCTTGAATGAAGACGGACCCATCAAGTCTGCCCTGCCCCAAAAGACGATCCGCAAAGCAGTTACGGGTTTGATCTCTGATGGAGATCCCAGATCCATGAACCAGGCCCTGATGGAGCTTGGGGCCCTGGTCTGCACGCCGCGCAGTCCAGCCTGTGCCTCCTGCCCGGTAAAGGAACAGTGCCAGAGCCTGGCCGCGGAGGTCGTGCATTTGCGGCCGGTTATGCCTGACCAGAAGCCCAGTATCGCCCTGCAGGTGGCAGCCGGGGTCCTGCTCGATAACGAGCGCATCCTGATCCAAAAAAGACCACCGCACGGATTGATGGCCAACTTGTGGGAGTTCCCGGGCGGGAAGCTCCAGGCCGGGGAAAGCCCGGAACAGGCACTGGTCCGGGAGTTCCGGGAAGAGCTGGAACTGGAAATCCGGGTTCTGGACAAAATCACGGTCATCAAGCACAGCTATACCAGATTTCGGGTCACCCTGCACGTTTACTGGTGCACCCTGGCTTCACCGGGGCAGGAGCCGGTCTTGCATGCAGCCTCGGATTTTCGCTGGACCTTACCAGAAGAACTGGACCAATACCCATTTCCAGCCGCAGACTGTAAATTGATCCAAATGCTGAGTGAAAAAGTAAGTCCTGAGGTGGCGACAGCAAAGCACTCTTGAGGTATTCGTTCAGGGGCCTTATCCAGCCAGGCGCTGAAGGCCTGTCTCCGGCTGTTTGATTCTTTTCCGTATCAGTTCCAATACTGGTTCGTCTTGAGGGCGCTGAGAGGTTTCTATGTTGGCTGCAGTTGTTGATCAAGGCAAAATGAGGCTTGAGGAGAAAGAAGTCCCCAGGCCAAATCCGGGAGAGGCTTTGATCCAGGTCAGCCTGGCCGGGGTGTGCGGCACTGACCTGGAGATTCTGGCTGGATATTCAGATTTTGCCGGAACACCGGGGCATGAATTTGTGGGCCGGGTGGTTAAGGCCCCGGATCGGCCGGAACTTGAAGGCAGGCGGGTTGTGGCTGATATCAATTGCGGCTGCGGGCAGTGCACCTGGTGTTTACGTGGTGATCACAGGCATTGCCGGCAGCGGAAGGTGCTGGGCATTCGTGGGTTTGATGGAGCATTTGCCCAGTATCTGTGCGCTCCTGTGGCCAGCCTGTACCCTGTTCCAGACCATGTGCCGGATCAGGACGCCGTGTTTGCCGAACCTCTGGCTGCGGCCCTGGAGGTCAGTCAGCAGGTGCACCTCACGGCCAAGACCCGTATGGCCGTACTGGGGGACGGTAAGCTGGGCCTTCTCTGCGCCCAGGCCCTGTCCCGTTTCACCCCCGGACTTACGCTGTTCGGACGGCATTCTTCCAAGTTAATCATTGCCGCCAGGCAAGGCCTGGCAACGTGCCTCCTTGTGCCGGACCAGCCCCTGGCCGAGGAAAATCAAGGCCATGATGTGGTTGTGGACTGCACAGGGCGGGCCGAAGGAATCAATACAGCCCTGGAGCTGGTCCGGGCGGAAGGCACGGTGGTCATCAAGACCACATCCCGCCAATCCTCAATCCTGGACCTGTCCAGGGTGGTGGTCAATGAGATCTGCCTTCTGGGGTCGAGATGCGGGGATATGGGTCTGGCTGTGCATTTTTTGGCCCGCAAGTGGGTGGATGTCCAGCCCTTGATCGAGGATGTCTATCCTTTGAGCCGGATCCAAGAAGCCCTGGAACGGGCCGGCCAAGCCGGGACGCTTAAGGTACTTATTGACTGCGAAAGAATCAGATACACTTATGCCTGAAACAGCAAGCCGGCTCACTCTGGGCCGCATATTCGTTTTTTGGCTCCCCCTGGCCGCCACCTGGATCATGATGGCCGTGGAGGGGCCTTTTTTAAGCGCCATTATCGCCCGGCTGGCAGATCCCACCCTGAATCTTGCTTCTTACGGGGTTGCCTTTTCTGTCGCCCTGCTGGTGGAAGCTCCGATCATCATGGTCATGTCCGCGACCACGGCTCTGGTCCGGGATCGGGCCTCTCTGGCCACCATGAAGCGTTTTGTGTACGCCCTGAGTGCAATCATTACCTTGATCATGGTGGGTTTGACTCTGCCCCCGGTCTTTTCCTTTGTGGCCCAGGGAATCATCCGCCTTCCCCAGGATGTAGCCCACCTCTCTCACCTGGCCTGCATCGCCCTTATCCCCTGGCCGGGAGCCATTGGATACCGCAGGTTCTATCAGGGCATCCTCATCCGCAACAACCGGACCCGCTTTGTGGCTTATGGTACCGTGGTCCGGCTCAGCGGCATGGGGGGATCGGCCCTGGTATTGGCCCTGTGGACGGACTTGCCCGGTGCCCTGGTCGGTGGATGTTCTCTGGCTGCCGGGGTTGTGGCCGAGGCCGTGGCCACCCGAAAGATGGCTGGCGGTGTAGTGCGCGAACTCCAGCACAGCCCGGAGGTGAGGCAAAATCCTCTGACCTATGCCCGGATCTCCAGGTTTTATTTTCCCCTGGCCCTGACCACTATTCTGGCCCTGGGTGTCAGGCCCGTGGTGACTTTCTTTCTGGGCCAAAGCAAGATGGCCATTGAATCTCTGGCCGTCTTTCCAGTGGTTCATTCCCTGGTCTTTTTGTTCATCAGCCTGAGCATCTCCTATCAGGAAGTGATAATCGCCCTGCTCGGGGATGAACAGGAGAACTACATTCCCTTGCGCAATTTCGCCCTGATCCTGGCCCTGGCCGCCGGAAGCGGGCTGGGGTTGCTGGCTTTTACTCCTTTAAGTACGATCTGGTTCCACCAGGTGTCCGGGCTGTCCATGTATCTGGCAGAATTCTCCGCTGTCCCGGTCCAGATTATGACCCTGATCCCTTTCTTCTGGGTCCTGGTCTGCCTGCAGCGGGGTGTCCTGGTCAATGCAGAACAGACCGCACCGATCACCAAGGCCACTGTGGCCCAGGTGATCACTGTGGTTGTGGTCCTGGTGGTGACTATTTACTTTCTGGATATGGTGGGCATAATCGGTGCGGCCCTGGCCCTGGTTCTAGGGGGCATTGCCGGCTGCGCCTACCTGGTGCCCTGGTTTCTGGCCTTGCGGCGGAAGGCGAATGCTTCCAGCCCGTTTGAAACTGGCTGATGATTGAGCAGACTGAACACGTTGAGTCTGGTTCAAACGAGAAAGGTATATGATACAGACATCCTATGACACCAGGCATACCAGATGGCTTCTGCGCTCTGTGCAGCAGACACTGCCGGTCATTCTGGGATACCTGCCCGTTGGCTTTGCTTATGGAGTTTTGGCCCAAAAAAGCGGGCTGTCAGCTGCCAATACCATGCTTATGTCCCTGCTTGTCTTTGCCGGTTCGGCCCAGCTTATCGCTGTTGGGATGCTGGCCGCCGGCACGGGGGCGGCCTCGGTGATCATGACTACTTTTGTAGTTAACTTGCGCCACTTGCTCATGTCCGCTGCCCTGGCCCCTTATTTGCGTTCCTGGACTAAATGGCAGCAGGCGGTATTTGCCTTTCAGCTCACTGACGAGACCTTTGCTCTGCATTCCAGCCGTTTTTCCCGTGGGGAAACAGGAAAACCAGAGACCCTGTCCATAAATATGATTGCCCAGACTGCCTGGCTTGCCGGATCTTTTTTAGGTCTCTGCGCCGGCGCTTTGATCAGGGATGTAAAGCCCATCGGACTGGACTATGCCCTTCCGGCTATGTTTATGGTTCTTCTGGTCTGGCAGCTGACTTCGCTGACCAGATGGATAACCGCTGTTCTGGCTGGATTAATCTCAGTTGGCCTTTCTCTGGCCGGGTTTTCTCAGATAAATGTCATCCTGGCCACAGTTCTGGCCGCCAGTTTCGGCCTGGGAGTAAAGTTATGGATCAATTCAAAATCCTGATGATTATTGGGGGCATGATGATGGTGACCTATGGCCCCCGGCTTCTGCCGATCACATTTTTGTCCTCGCGTGCTCTTGCCCCGTGGCTGGTCAAATGGCTGCAGCTCATCCCTGCTGCTGTGCTGGCAGCCATGCTGCTGCCTGCACTCATTGTTTCTGACCAAAGACTGGACATCACTTTGGACAACGTCTTTCTGTGGGCCGCCCTGCCCACCTTTGCGCTCGCCAAATGGGCAGGCAGCTTTGTTGGGGCAATAGTCATCGGCATGGCCGTAGTAGCCCTGGCCAGGCATCTGGTTTGATTTTGCCTGATCAAAGGGCTAGGATGGACAAGATTTTCCGGCCCTTGGCAACTTCAAGCCCTGATCTTAACAGTAAAGGCATGATACTCTTTCAATGATAAGGAATAATCAGTTGAAGACGAAATTGTTCGATAATTTAACAAGGTATCAGCAATATTTTGCTGTTGCTTTTCTTTTGGGATTTTTGGGGAAATACAACTATCTGTTGCTGTTCATCCACCAGGTACCATGCATCACCGGCCTGATCTTTAAAAACATTATTCTTCTTTTCTTTCTGTATTATTTTATTCTGCCCTTGATAAAAAATGCAAACGGCAGGATTACCATACTCAGTTTATTTTTTGTATTCTCGGTTTTTTTTCTTTCAAGTATCTGGTATAATAGATATTTTGGAAACTATCTGAGCATGAGCGATATGCTCATGGGGCAAGGGATACGGCCATTTAAGGTTTTGCTTATACAATTGATCAGATACTATGATATATATTTTCTGTTAGATGTGATCCTCATTTGTTATGTTACCTTAAAAGATAAGACATCAATACCATTGAAATCTATATTTTCTTCTGAATATAGATCAAGAATTAAAAACGTCGCTTTCTGTTTAGTTGTATTGCTGGCTGCACAAGTACTCACGACTAATTATATATTGGGAAACCAAAATCCTATTTCACTGTATTTTAAAAGTACATCTTCTTTTGTCAATGTGTATGGCATAATTCCTCTTTATGTCTTTGAGACTCTATCTTTTTATTATCCAGCAGAGCAAAACGGCTCCGATGTCAGCCCGCCTTCGAGTGATGAAAAGTTGACTGATAAAGAGGAAAAGAAAGAGGGTGCGGATATACAAAACATTATTGTTATCCAGGTCGAGTCACTGGATAGAAATATTATTGACTTTGAACATCAGGGAGTTGAAATCACTCCATTCCTCAATTCTTTAAGACAGGAGTCTCTCTTTTATAATAATTTTTATGCCCAGCATGTGAACGGGAGTTTTGACGCGGAGTTTTCCTTTTTGACCTCAGTTTACCCCTTGAATAAGACCTACGGATTCAAGGTCTATGATTTGACCAGATTCACTTCTCTGGTACAGATTTTAAAAGATATGGACTATACTACTCTTGCCTTCCATGGGAACGACAAAGAGTTTTTTCATCGCCACAAGGCATTTCCGGAGCTGGGTTTTGATGCCTTTTACAGCAAGGAAGACTTCTCTTTTGATGATGCACTCATGAGGGGCAGATACAATACTTTCGGTATCAATGATTATGATTTTTTTCTGCAGTCTCTGGATTACCTCCAGGACGTTGATAAGCCTTTTTTTGCTTTTTTCATCACAGCCACCAGCCATACTCCGTTTGACTTCTATCCTTCCGAGCATGCCCGGAGCAGATTTCAAGACATCAACAACCCTTTGGTCCGCGATTACTTCCGCTCCATCTCCTTTGTGGACAAATCACTTCAGATGTTTTTCAGGAAACTCAAGGAAATGGACTTTTATGAGGACACGCTTTTTATTATCTATTCAGACCATGAATCCGGAGTGGAGGGAACAGTCTATGACTCGACAAGGAATTTTGACTTACAAAGAAGGGTCAAACCACCGGAAAACATTCCCCTGTTTCTTATCCATCCAGATATTGAGCCGGATATTATAACCAAGGAAGGAACAACCACTGACCTTGCTCCAACTATATTGGGTCTTTTGGGCGAAGATGAGAAGCCTGAAGAATTTTTAGGCCATTCCTTGCTGAAAAAAGAGGAGAACCCAGTGTATTTCATGCATGAAATCCCTCAAATACTGCACCATGGCCAGCTTTTTGCTTTGCTGCCGACCGGGATTGAGAAGATCGGATATGTGGAAGATGAAGGAGAAAGAGATATTGAACCGCCAAAAGAAGAACAATTAACTGACATTATTGAATACACACAAGATCTCAATGTTGAAAGGCGGGTGAGGTCGGATTGATCCTATGCACCAGGAACTCAAACGAAAATCGTTGCACTTAATAGCAGCCGCAGTGCCTCTCGCCCTTATATATATATCTTGGCAAATCGCACTCTTGCCCTTGATATTATTTACGCTGGTAAATATTATCATTGATAAATGCAAACAAAAATACAGGTTTCTGGCCGATATATACGGTTATCTTTTCGGCGATATTTTAAGAGATCATGAAACACAAGGGAGCTTGACCGGATCTACATATTATTTTATATCCCTGACATTTTCCTACACGTTCTTCTGCATTTTGCTGGACATGCCTGTTCATTATTTAGCAGTCATTTATACTGGTTTCATGATCGGCGATGCAGCTGCAGCACTGGTTGGAAAGTCTCTGGGGAAGACCTTGATCTTTAAAACCAAGACCCTGGAGGGAAGTCTGGCCTTTGTTGTTGCCAGTTTTGTTTCCACAGCCTGGATTGTACCACACGCCCATCATTTGGTTTTTTTATGTGCATTCCTGCTTTGCATCACAGAGCTCTACCTGGTTGTTCTGGATGATAATTTTTTTGTGCCCCTTATCGTTACCATCATTTTCTCTCTCTTTGTGCTCTGAGGGGGTGACGATCAAGGTGATTTGGTCTGTTCTGTCTCGTACGAGTGATTTTAAAACATATCTTACCATCCTTAAGGAGGTCTTTCATGCACGGATATTGTGGCAAGATCCTGCGCGTCAATCTGAGTACAGGTGATATGTACGCGGAAAGCCTCGATCCCCAAATCTGCAGGGATTATATCGGTGGACGGGGACTGGGCATCTATTACCTGAACCGGGAGCTTGATCCCAATGTGGCTCCCCTGTCTGAAGACAATATTATGGTCATGGCTACCGGGCCCTTGACCGGAACCGGGGCTCCGACCGGGTCCCGGTATATGGTGATGACCAAATCGCCGCTGACCGGAGCCATCACCTGCTCCAACTCAGGAGGCATGTTCCCCACCCACCTCAAGCGCAGCGGCCTGGACGGGATTATTGTCAGCGGCAAGGCCAAGGCTCCTGTCTATCTGTGGATCAACGACGGTGAGTATGAGCTGCGCAATGCAGAACACCTGTGGGGCAAGACCACGCATGAGACTACAGACCAGATCCTGTCCGAGACCGAGGCTAAGGCCAGAGTGGCCTGCATAGGACCGGCCGGGGAAAAGGGAGTGCTCTTTGCCTCCATAATGAACGATAAAGACAGGGCAGCCGGCCGGTCCGGAGTGGGAGCGGTCATGGGCTCTAAGAACTTAAAAGCCATTGCAGTCAGGGGATCAGGAAAGATCTCTCTTGCCGATCCCGAGGCATTCAAGGTGTTTAATAAATCCATTCTGGACGGGTTTAAGGAAGCGACCCGGGAGACCCCTCTGGGGTTGACGGTGAACGGCACGGCCGGGGTCGTGGTGGCCACCCAGAACTACGGATGTCTGCCGACCAAAAACTGGCAGCAAGGGACCTTTGACGGTTGGGAAGCGGTTCAGGGGGCCACTCTGACCGAAAAATACCTGGTCAATAATAAGGCCTGTTTTGGTTGCCCGGTGGCTTGTGGACGCCAAACCCGGGTTACTGAGCCTGATTTTGCAGGGGAAGGTGAAGGACCGGAATACGAGACCGTGTACGCCATGGGCCCCAACTGCATGGTGGACAACCTGGCGGCCATAACCAAAGCCAATTACGTGTGCAATGAGCTGGGACTGGACACCATCTCCATGGGCGCGACGATTGCCTGCGCTATGGAGCTTTTTGACCGGGGCTATCTTCCAGAAACCGACGTGGGCCAAAAGCTCCTCTGGGGTGAGGGTCAGGCCTTGGTGGATATGGCCAGAAAGACAGGGTACCGGGAAGGATTCGGAGATGTCCTGGCCCTGGGCAGCTACCGGCTGGCTGAGCGGTACGGACATCCCGAACTGGCCATGGTGGCCAAAAAACAGGAGTTCCCTGGATATGAGCCCCGGGGAGAACAGGCCATGGGGCTGGCCTACGCCACCTCGCCTATAGGAGGATCGCACATGCGGGGTGATCCGGCCTATTTTGAGCTCTTTGGGGTTCCGCAGCAGGTTGACCCCCAGGAATGGGAGGGAAAAGCCAGGATCACCAAAGATTTTCAGAACCTGTCTGCAGTCATCGATGCTGCCGGGTTGTGCATCTTTTTTGCCGTCCGCAATCTGGCCGGCAAAGAACTCGATGTGCCTCCGACCGGAATTCTAAAATATCTGAATACAGCTACCGGTCTGAACTATACCCTGGATGAGCTCATCCAGGCCTCGGAACGGATCATCAATGCCGAGCGGGTGTTTTTAGCCGGAGCAGGATTTTCCCGCAAGGACGACAACCTGCCGGCCCGGTTGACCCAGGAGCCCATGCCCTCTGGTCCGGCCCAGGGCATGGTCTGTCATCTGGAGGAGATGCTGGAGGACTACTATAAGATCAGAAATTGGGATGCTGACGGAAAGCCCACTCCGGAGAGGCTGCGTGAGCTGGGACTGGCCTGAAGTCAGACACGCCATGGCGTGATCAGAAAACAGATGTCAGTAAAAACAAAAGCTTATAATTCCATATTGTATCGCAAATGAGCGTGAAATGACTTTTTGCAGTGACGTACTGCAGGGAATACGCTGCAGACGTGATCGTAACATGCATATTGAGCTTAAAATATATTCTCATCTCCAAAGACATGCCCCGCAGGGCCGGACGTCTTTTTCTTATGATCTGCCGCAGGGCACGTCTGTTGCTGCCCTTATGGAACATCTTGAGCTCAATAATGACCAGGCGGACAAGATCATCCTGGTCAATGGACGTCAGGCACAGGCGGATACCGTCCTGCATGAGGAGGATCTGGTTGTGGTCTTCCCGGCGGTCGAAGGGGGATAGGGCTGGAATCTGAACGTCATTGCCAATTATGAGAGCCCATGCTGCAAGTGAGTGCCGGGCAGGCCCTTTAAGTTTGGGAAAAATGGACAGCGGTTGAGGGCAACCGCTGTCCTGCCCAAGGGCCAAGCCCGGTTTTTCTCATCCAGCCAAGTCATCAAAAGAGGAGATCAGGCAGCCACAAAACGAGCTGCGGATAGACAAGGATCAAGAGAACCACCGCCAGCTGCATAAGGATAAAGGGCAGGATGGAGCGGTAGATATCGCCCATGCTCACCTCCGGGGGAGCCACCCCCTTCATATAGAACAGGGTAAACCCAAAAGGCGGAGTCAGATAGTCCATCTGGACCTGGGTCATGATCAAAACCCCGAACCATATGGGGTCATAGCCGAGCTGAACGATAATGGGCAAAAAGACCGGAACCGTGATCATGATCTGGGTGATCTCATCCAGAAAGAAGCCCAGAACGATCAAGATGATCAGAATGAAGCCGAATATTATGACTGGATTTGAGCCCATGCCGAGCATGGTTTCCTTGACCAGCTGCTGCCCGCCGGTGCGAAAAAAAATGCTGGTGAAGCAGGAGGCGCCGAACAAGATCCACATGATCATCCCGTTGATGGCCATGGACCGGATGGCTGAATCCTTGAGCATATTCCAGCTCATGCGGCGATTGATGGCTGCACTGATCAGGGCTCCGGCCGCACCCACTGCAGCCGCTTCTGTGGGAGAGGCGATTCCGGCAAAAATAGTGCCCAGAACCGCGAGAATAATGCCCATGGGCAGGATCAGGCTTTTGGACAGGAAAAGCAACTCTTTCCAGGACACCCGTTTTTCCTGGGGCAGGGCAGGGGCTAGGTTTGGCTCAAAGTAGCTGCGGATGCCGATGTAGCTCAAAAACAAAAAGACCAGAATGAGCCCGGGGACAATCCCCCCGGCAAAGAGCTTGCCAATAGATACCCTGGCTACCATGCCATACACGATCAGGGATATGCTGGGAGGGATGAGCAGCCCCAGTGCCCCGCCGGCCAGAATGGGACCGATGGCTATACTTTTATTATAGCCCTGTTTGAGCATAATGGGCAGGGCGATGATGCCCATGGTGACCACCGCGGTTGTGCTCACCCCGGACATGGCGGCAATAATTGCACAGATGAGCACCGTGCCCATGGACAACCCGCCCCGCAGGGGACCGAGCAGTCTGTGGATGAAGTCGAACAGGTCCCTGGTCACTTCCGATTTTTCCAGGACGCAGGCCATGAAGATAAAAATGGGCATGGCAATCAGGACCATATTGGACATCATGCCAAAGGTATTTGAGGCCACATAGGCCAGGGAATGCGGGCCAATAAATATGAGTGCCGTAATAATCGATGTCCCGGCCAGGGTGAAGGCCATTGGGAACCCGGTAATAAGACCGAAAAACAGGCCGCCACCCAGGACAAACATAGGGAGCCATTCTGTCATGTCATTTCCTTTCCGGTGATAGCGAGTTTCAGGGAGCGGATGAAATGGGCCAGGCCTTGGAGGAGCATGAGCAGGGCAGCTATGGGAATGGTCAGCTTGGCAGGCCAGACCGGAGAGGCCCATGGGGACGGAGAGACCGTTTGTCTCAGCTCCACAGCCCTCCAGGCCATTTCAAAC
Organism: Desulfovermiculus sp.; assembly: GCA_046538645.1. Classification (GTDB taxonomy): domain Bacteria; phylum Desulfobacterota; class Desulfovibrionia; order Desulfovibrionales; family Desulfothermaceae; genus Desulfovermiculus. The sequence goes on along the minus strand of JBKHIL010000002.1, from coordinate 12,517 downwards.
CCATACTTGAGCAAGGCCCCGATAAAGAGAAAAAACATCAGGTAGGTAAAACAATCGATAATGGCCCGGCCTCTCTTGGAAAACCGGATGTAAAAAATATCTATATTGACATGCTGGTGGTGCAGGAGCACATAGGCCCCGGCCAGGACTGAATAGGCTCCAAAGAAGTGAACTGACAGTTCATGGGCCCAGATGGTGGGAGAGTTGAATACAAACCGGAGGGTGACGTCCCACAGCAAAATGCCGACCAAGAAAAAGATCAGCACGCTGACCAGCTTTCCGCTCCATTCGCTGAGAAAATCTATTGCGGCTAAAACACGTCTCATCCCTTACCTCTCTTGATCAGCAGCCAGAATAGGCCTGACCGGGTCATGTATGTACAGGACCCGGTCAGGAGGTCGGGCTGATTAGTCTTCTTCTTCCCAGTAGCCGTTCTCAACTGCATACTGTTCAGTAATTTCAAAGATCTCTGTAAAGGCTTCATTTTTAAAATACTTTTCCGGGACCACATCCCGGGCGGTATTGGCCAGTTCTCGAGCATCTTCCTCCGACCATTCAACAATCTCTATGCCCTCATCTTCCGCGAATTCCCAGGCATCCTCTATAGTCAGCTCGGCCTCAAAGGCGTTGCGGGCGGTTCCGGCTTCCACAGCAGCCTCTAAAATGGCCTTGAGATCATCAGGCATGGAGTTCCAGACATCCATGTTCACGATCAAGGCATCAGCTGCCGGCCCGACCACTGTCGGATGTTTAACCCAGTAGTCAGTCACTTCATGAAAACCCATATCCACCATGTCCGCGGCATGGGAAAAGGTGACGGCATCCACGCCACCGGTGGAGAGCATGGTGTAGATTTCATCGCCAGGGGTCCAAATGGTGCCTGCGCCCAGTTCAGCCAGCTGCAGGGCGATGAGCTCTGAAGACCTGAACTTCAGCCCATCGAGGTCCTCAATGCCATTGATGGGTTTTTTGGAGATCATAATGTTATCTAACGTCCAGTACAGATTGCCCACCAGATGCACCCCTTGTTTGGCATATTCCTGGCGCAAGAGCTCCATGATCCGCCCGTCCTCGTACTCTTCATACAGATATTTGAGCTCGGCAATGGACTGGGGTACAGCCAGGCAGTCCCCATGGGTGAAGGCCACCGGGATTTGGCCAGGAAAATACCCCGGCCAGATGAAGGTCGCGGCCATAGTTCCGGAGCTCACGGCATCGAGCTGTTCGGACACAGGAACGATGGATCCTGGTGCGCTGGGCTCCATCACCAGACGCCCGTTGGACATCCGCTCCACATAGTCGGATATGTACCCGATGGTATCCCAGGTAATGCCGGACGGCAGCCAGGATGATGGACGCCATTTATACTCCGGAGATTTTGCCTGGCTGGCGGGGGCCAGGCAAAGAACCAAAAAAGCACCGATCAAAGCGACTGTCATGCCCTGAATGAATTTACGCCGAATTTCCATCTCTCTACTCCTTGGTCAAAAGTGTGTCTGGATACAGCTATAATCCTGGACAGAGATCTTTTTGACGCGGCACCACCTCCTTTTGGGTTTGAAATGGTTCTACCTTTAGCGTGACTTGTACAGAACTCAGAACTCCCAAGGCACGATGCTGATTTCCCGAAGGGTCAGCCATGGTATGGGAACCTGTGAGCTCAGCATGGACCTCTTGAGAGACTGTCAGGGAGAACGTAGGGTCCTGCCGGCATATTGGTTCAAATCTTTCAATGCGGCTTGGCGGTACGAGTTTAAGGTGCGGCCAGCCTGTTCAGTTTGCGGAGATTATCGTCCCCAGTCAGGACTGCCTCGTCGGAAAAGGCTTAAGTGCCTGCATGGAGACGGGGCGATTATTGGTTGGGGGCCTTCAGTCCACCTCTCGCCCTTTAGGCGGTCGAAGACCTTTGACGTGTGGAGGGCGTTTTGAAAAATGAGATCAAGCCTTGGAAAAATCATATCAAATACCAAGCCTTACATGCTTATTTGTTGTATACCGCTAGTACTAAAAGGTGTCAAGCCATTGTTTGCCTGAAAACAGATGAAGGATCCAGGGCAAATACAAAAAGAATATCTGGAATTTCTTGACAGCGTGATCATATCCTCCTAAAAAATTGGTCATACCAGCTCAAGACCAACAAGGAGGCACAAAAATCCCATGCGTATCCAGGAACATCCAATATTAAGTTTTTCCAGGGGGCGCAAAGTAAAGTTTACTTTCAACGACCAGGAACTTGAAGGATATGAAGGCGAGCCCATTGCAGCCGCCCTGCATGCAGCGGGGGTCCGGGTGTTGCGGTACAGCCCGAACCTGCACAGGCCCCGGGGCTTTTATTGCGCCATTGGTAACTGCTCCTCATGTTTAATGACTGTGGACGGCGAGCCCAACGTCCGGGTTTGCGTTGCAGAGCTCAAAGAAGGCATGGCCGTGCACATTCAAAAAGGAAAAGGCGAGCTGTATGCAAACACATGAAATTGCCATTATCGGAGCCGGTCCGGCCGGACTTGCAGCCGCTATTGCCGCTGCTGAGCTCGGGGCCCGGGTTACCCTGATAGAGCGAAACAACCGGATCGGGGGGCAGCTGATCAAACAGACTCATGCATTTTTCGGCTCGGAAAAGCAGTACGCTTCGCACAGGGGCATACATATTCCGTCTCTCTTGTACCAGAAACTCAAAGACAAAAGCAATGTTCAGATTCTGCTGGAAACCAAGGTTCAGGGCTATTATCCCGATGACGGAGTCCTGGGCCTGGAAAACAAGGAGGCCTTTTTTCCCCTTAAGGCCGACAGGATCATTGTAGCCACCGGGGCTTCGGAAAAGAGCCTGGCCTTTTTGAATAATGATTTGCCGGGTATATATGGAGCTGGAGCAGTTCAGACCTTGATGAATGTGCACGGGGTGATTCCCGGCAAAAGGGTTTTAATGATCGGGTCAGGCAATATCGGATTGATTGTCAGCTATCAGCTTTTGCAGGCCGGAGTGCAGGTGGCCTCGATCATTGAAGCCGCCCCCGGCATAGGGGGATATCTGGTCCATGCAGCAAAGCTCCGGCGCATGGGGGTTCCAATTCTCACCTCGCATACCATACTTTCGGCCCAGGGAACAAAAGAGGTTGAAAGAGCCACCATTTGCGGTTTGGATCAGGCCTGGAAACCTGTCCCGGGCACAGAGCAGGATATGGAAGTGGATACAATCTGTGTCTCTGTCGGTCTCTCTCCTCTGGCCGAAATCCTTTGGCAAATGGGATGTGAGATGAAGTACATACCTGCTCTGGGCGGACATGTGCCAGTACGCAATAAACAAATGGAGACTTCGGTAGGCGGTGTATATGTGGCTGGCGATGTGGCCAGTGTGGAGGAAGCCTCCTCAGCTATGATGGAGGGGCGCATTGCCGGGCTGGCGGCGGCGGAAAGCCTTGGATACGCCTCTGGGCAGCTGGATATTGAAAAAGCGGATGCCTTGGAACAGTTAAGTTCCCTGCGTTCTGGTCCGGTGGGTGAAAAGATCAGATCCGGCATGCAAAATGTGATCCAGGAGGTTTAGGGATCGTATGATGAAAAAAACAGGAGTTCCGAATAGAGAGGATATTGACAGCATTCTGCCTCCGCCGGAGAGGCTGGCTCAGGGCCCGGTGGCCATTGTGGAGTGCTTTGAAAAAATTCCCTGCAACCCCTGCTATACCGCGTGTCAGTTCGATGCCATCCAGGAATTTGCAGACATTAACGACAGGCCGGTCATTGACTTTGAGGCCTGTACCGGGTGCGGAGTGTGCATAACTGCCTGTCCCGGGCTGGCCATTTTTGTTGTCGATCAGACCTATTCAGACACCGAAGCACTCGTCCAAATTCCTTATGAATTCTTACCGGTTCCTGAAGTGGGAGAAGAGGTTCTCGCTTTGGACAGATCGGGTCAGGAGATCGGCAGGGGCAGGGTGGTCAAAGTCAAAGCGACGAAGAAAATGAACTTAACAAAGGTTGTCTCACTGGCTGTTCCCAAAGAACAGGCCCTTGAAGTGAGATTTTTTCGCAGGGAGACAAGCCATGAATGATGCAACAATCATTTGCCGATGCGAGGATTTGACCCTTGAGGACATAAGAGACTGGATCCAGAGAGGCTATACCAGCCTGGATGAGATCAAACGGGTCACCAGGTGCGGGATGGGACAATGCCAGGGTCGAACCTGCCGGCCACTCTTGATGCAGGAGCTCTCCAAGAGTGCCGGACAAGATATTGCTCAGATGCACATGTCCACCTTCCGCCCTCCATTGGAGCCCATGAAAATTAGAGCCATCCTGGCCCATAAAGAAGATGAGAAGGCTTAAATAAAATCTTGCCTCAAGCAAGCCTCAAAGAGTTTTTTGCCCCACGGGTGGTCGGAGAAAAATCACAGGATACGTATTTATCTTCAGGTGGTGAATATATGCAGAATACAGCAGAGGTAGTTATCATCGGCGGGGGCGTTCATGGGTGCTCCATTGCCTATCACTTGGCCCAAAAAGGATTTTCCGATATCGCGGTAGTGGAAAAAGGCTTTCTGGCCACTGGAGGCACTGGCCGTTCTGCTGCCGGCATACGGCATCAGTTCGGAACTGAAATCAATATTCGCCTGGCTTCTGAAAGCATCAAAATGATGGAGCAGTTAAAAGAAGAACTGGAATATCCCTGTGATTTGGGCTTTCGGCAAGGCGGATACATGATGCTGGCCTATTCCGAAAGCCAGCTCAAGCAGTTTGAAGCCAATGTCGAACTGCAGAACAAACTGGTCAACGCCGGAAGCCGGATCCTGTCTTGTGAGGAGGTTGCGGCCATTGTGCCCGGCATCAACACTCATGAAGGGCTCCTGGGGGCTTCGTTCAACGCAAAGGACGGGCACATCGATCCTTTTCATCTGACCCTGGCCTATGCCGAAGCAGCCCGGCGTCTCGGGGTGAACTTTTACACCCAAACAGAGGTCCTGGACGTAAAGACCACAAGGGGCAAGGTCACCGGGGTAACCACCAGCAGAGGGGATATTGACGCTCCGGTGGTGGTCAATGCCGCCGGCCCGCATGGTCGGATCATCGCCAACATGGTCGGACTGGATGCGCCCATGTATCCAGAGCGGCACCAGATACTGGTCACTGAACCGATTGAAGAGTTTCTGCCCTGTATGGTCATCTCCCTGACCCATGGGTGCTATTGCAAGCAAACGCCCCACGGCAGCCTGCTTATGGGGGTTGGGGATCCAAATGAAGTGAAAGACTTTAATGAACGTTCCAGCTGGCAATTCCTCCAGGATGTGGCCCAAAAGGTGACCTTCCATATCCCTGTTCTGGAGAGGCTGCGCATTGTCAGACAATGGGCCGGGCTCTACGACAATACAGAGGACAAGCAGGCCATTCTCGGAGAAACAGGAGTGGAAGGATTTTACATTGATATCGGCTGGAGCGGGCATGGCCTGCAGCTCGGGCCTGTTGTGGGCAAGTTGATGGCTCAAAAAATAGCTGGGCAGGAACCGGAGATCGACATACGGGCCATGAGTATAGACAGGTTCGCCACTGGCGAGCTCATCCCTGAGCCGGCCTGTGTGTAAGCAGAGGACAGAGGACAGAGGACAGAGGAAAAGGGGTTTTAGGTATCAGATTTCAGCGCCGCCGCTGGCCGCAAACGGCCAGTTTGATCAAGAAAGAAACAGAGTATGAAGAGGGCTGGGCCCAGTAGCCCGGGCCTCTCCGAGGGCCGGGAGTGCGTTGATCAAAGAGGCTGGGCCTCGGAGAGGGCCAGCCCTACCCGGAAAAGCCAGAGCCCTCTTCAGGGTAAAGTCTCGTTTCATACGAGGTTTCAGACAGAACAGCTGAGTTCCCTCGTGCTCTGAACTTAATGAAATCTAGCATGAAACAAGATACTCATTCAATCTGTGTAGCAGAGAAGTCTATGGCTGTTGTTTTGTCATTCTGAACGAGTCTTCGAGTGAAGAATCCCTCTTCCCCTAGTCTCTTCTTTTTTGCCCGCTTTGGGGCAAAAATATTTCAGATTTGCCAGCGGCGGCGCTGACACCTGAAACCTATCCATCAGTTCACACACGATTCCAGCTCGGATTATCAGGAACCTGAAGCATTGAACTCTCAAGAACAAGGCAGGGAAAAAATTGGTCCGAATACACATCAATGAGAAATTCTGCAAGCGGTGCGGCTACTGCATTGAATTCTGTCCCAAAGAGGTCTTTCGGGCAGCCCGGGACGGCCTGCCCCTTGTGGACAAGCCTGAGGAATGCATCAACTGTGCACAGTGCGAGTTACGGTGTCCGGACATGGCCATAACATTGGAGGTTCTCGAAAATGGCTAGACCTGAAGGGGAGCAGCTCTTGCAAGGAAACGAAGCATGTGCCTGGGGGGCAATCGATGCCGGAGCCAGGTTTTTCGGGGGATATCCCATCACCCCCTCTTCGGAGATAGCAGAGATCTGTGCCAGAGAGCTGCCCCAATACGGCGGAATATATATGCAGATGGAAGATGAGATCGCCAGCATGGCCTCCATCATCGGTGCTTCCCTGTCCGGGAAAAAAGCCTTGACTGCCACCAGTGGACCCGGTTTTTCCCTGATGCAGGAGAACCTGGGTGTAGGCATATATCAGGAAGTGCCCTGCGTGATCGTCAATGTCCAGCGGGTAGGTCCGGCCACCGGGCTGGCAACCCGTCCGGCCCAGGCCGATATAATGCAGGCCAGGTGGGGAACACATGGCGATCACAGCATCATCGCCCTCTGCCCTGCTTCGGTTCAGGAGATGTATACCCTGACCCTGCGGGCCTTTCATCTCTCGGAAAGATATCGAACACCGGTGATCCTTCTGTCTGATGAAGTCATCGGTCATATGCGGGAAAACATGACCCTGCCCAATCCCCATAGCCTGGAAGTCATTGACCGAAAACGGCCTGAATGCAAAGCCGAAGACTACCTGCCTTATCTGGCCCAGGCGGACAATGTGCCTCCCATGGCTGCATACGGAGATGAACACATCCTGCATGTGACCAGTTCCTGCCACGATGAAACCGGCCGGAGCAACAGCAAGCCGACAGTAAACAGCCATCTCCTGCAGCGGCTTCGGGATAAGATATACAAGCATGTTGATGACATAGTTGAAGTTGAACACTTCGGACCGCAAGAAGCTGATGTGCTGATCATCACCTTTGGTGTGGCCTCCAGGGTGGCCAAAGAGGCTATTGTCAGAGCACAAAAAGAGGGTATCAGGGCCAGACTGCTGCGGATCATCACCATGTGGCCCTTTCCGGAACGGGAAGTCCGGCAGGCCCTGGACAAAGCCCGGGCAGCCATTGTCCCGGAGATGAATCAGGGCCAAGTGATCCACGAGGTGCAGCGCATAAATACCAGAAACGTGCCTGTGCATCCCGTGTCCCGCTTTGACGGAGAGCTTATTACTCCAGCAGAAATCATGACCCGGATCCGGGAGGTGGTGTAAAATGTCCGCTTTATATACTGATTACCTGAACATGAAGGCATTCCCCAATATGTGGTGCCCGGGGTGCGGAAACGGTATTATCGTCCGTTCTGTGGCTGAATCCCTGGCTCAGTTGGATCTCTCGCCCCATAAAGTGGTCATCACCACCGGGATAGGCTGTTTCGGAAAGGCTGACGACTACTTTGCCACGCATACGTTTCACGGCAGTCACGGCCGGGCTTTGGCCTTTGCCACCGGCATCAAGGCCGGCAATCCGGACCTGCACGTCATCGCTCTGATGGGCGACGGCGATGCAGTGACCATCGGAGGCAACCATTTTATACATACTGCCCGCCGGAATATGAATATCACTGCAATCATCGCCAATAACCTGAACTACGGCATGACCGGAGGCCAGTATTCAGCCACCAGCCCCCTTGGGTCCCTGACCAGCACAGCTCCTGAGGGCGTTCCGGAGCAGGCCTTTGATGTCACCGCTCTGGCCAGGACAGCTGGAGCCAACTATGCGGCCCGGACCACTGCCTATCACGTGCTCCAGCTCAAGAAATTCATTGTCGCAGCCTTGGAAAAGCCGGGTTTTAGCGCCGTGGAGGTGATGACCCCATGCCCTACGCATTTCGGGCGCAGAAACTATAAAGGACAACAGGCCATGATGCGGTATTTCAAGGACCGGGTCCTGCCGCAAAGCCGGTATGAGCAAATATCTGCTGAGCAGCGGGATGGGTATATGGTCAGAGGCGTTTTTGTGGACAGAGACAAGCCGGATTTTTTGACCCACTACCGGAAGATACATGCAATCCATTCTGAGCAGGAAAAAGGAGGCCAGGGGAATGAGTGAAACCTCTCAGCTGATATTCGCGGGTGAAGGGGGACAAGGGCTCATTGTGGGTGGACGCATTCTGGCCCGGGCGGCCATTATCGAGGGCAAGAATGTCGTTCAGACCCAAAGCTACGGTATTTCAGCCCGGGGGGGATACTCCGAAGCCCAGGTGCTCATGTCCAGCGGTGAAATCTATCATCCCCAATGCGACGACCCGGACCTGGTCCTGGCCCTGACCCAGGAGGCGTTTGACCGCTATAAAGACAAAGTCCGCAATGATTGCCCGATTATCTATGAGCAAAAGGCGGTCTCTGTACCCCGGACGGGAAATGAAATAGGTTTTCCCTTTGCCGATACCTGCCTGGACATAGGGGACAAAAGAACGATCAATGTCTTGTTCCTCGGTGTTGTATTAAAGAACCTGCCTCTGGTATCCAAGGAAAGCATGCTGCAGTCCATTCAAGAGAGCCTGCCGCCCAAAATTCACGACATCAATCTCTTGGCTTTTGAACGCGGACTTTCCGGTCCCTAAGAACTGTTGCCGGGGCAATGAATATGAAAAAAAACGATGTCAGCTTAAAAAGAACAAAACGCCAGAGATTGTACAAAGACATCATCAGTCAGATTCAAAAGCTCATTCAGGAGGGCACGCTCAAGCCCGGAGATCAGCTCTTACCGGAAAGAAAACTTTCGGAAAAGCTCGGGGTGAGCAGGACTGCAATTCGGGAAGCCCTGACGGCCCTGGACTCGATGGGGTTTATCGAGATCACTCCAGGCGGGGGGTCTTATGTCAAGGAAATTGACATTGAAAATGTCATAGAACCCCTGGCAATCATCATGCTCAAGGAAAAAGAGGATGTCCTCGAGCTCCTGGAAGCCAGAGAAATACTGGAGACAGAGATTATTAAGCTCGCAGCCAAAAGAGCGACAAGCAATGATATCAGCAGGGTGTATAGAGCAGCCCGGGAAATGGAAAATGATGCGAAAAACAACAGGGATGCCGACAACTCAGATGTCAACTTTCATCTTGAAATTGCCATGTCCAGCCACAACGATGTCTTGTACAATATCATGAACATGATGGCAAAGCTGATGAAAGAGGTCTATGGACCAAGCCGCAAGAAGTTGTTGTCGGATAAACAACAGGTCCAGATGTTTTGCGATCAGCATTCTGATATGTGCAAGGCCATTGCCGATGGGGATGAAGACAAAGCGGCTCAGCTCATACAAGAGCACCTGCACATCGCCAGGCAGGAATTGAGCAAGATGTGATGCATGGTCATATGAAAAAACCGGGCCTGGTTTTCCCGGAGGCCGTCCTCTCCGAGGCCAGGCCTCTTCTGTATGGCCGGGTAATGACGGAGGGAGTACAATCGAACGCTTCATTTGTGACCAATCCTAAAACCTCTGGTAAACACGTTTTGCAGTGGACATGATCTTTAATTTGGCACTTGAAAGCCAGACGCAAATGGGTCCTCAGGTTGGGCAACAAAATGATGAAAGCCGGTGATAAAAGCCTTTCCGGTGACCTCGGGCATGATGGCCGGCATGGACCCACATGTTGTCTCCTGGACAATGGATCCGGTAAATTCAGTCCCTAAAATACCTTGTTGAATATAGCTCCGGCCACATCCAAGTTCTCCCTTCTTGTGCAGCAAAGCCATCTTGGCGCAGGTCCCTGTTCCGCAAGGAGACCTGTCCACCTGCCCTGAGCCGAAAATAACCACATTTTTGGCCGGCTGCCCTTCTTCGTAGAACTCTATGAGCGCGACCTGGGAAGGCTCGTTGCTTATGGGATGCACGAGCCGTGTATGCTCATTGATTTCCTGGCGCAAGGCCAGGGCGGCTTTTTTCAGCTGGCCCAGGTTGTCCGCCTCCAGACGCAGGCCGGCCTGTTCTGCATCCACCAGGCCAAAAAAATTTCCCCCATAGGCAATGTCCACGGCAATGGTCTGTCCGTCCAATGAAGCATGAACAGCAGAATGCCAAAAGGCCGGCTGAGGATAAATACTCACCCGTTCAAGTAAGCCCCGGGAGATCAAGGCCCTGGCTTTTATCAGCCCGGATGGGGTATCCAGGGTGATGTGCTTTTCAGATTTTTCAGCTTGAGAATCTACCGATATGACCCCTGTTCCTGTCAGTGCCGCTATGGAGCCCATGCATCCATGCCCGCACATGTCCAGGTAACCACCACCGTCCATAAACAAGAGGCCGATATCAGCTTCAGGTGAAATGGGATCAGTCACAATAGCTCCAAACATATCCTGATGCCCGCGCGGCTCCCACAGGAGGAATCTGCGGATATGATCTTTATGCAAGGCCAGCCATTTTTTTCTGGCGTACATGCTTGAACCTGGGATGGGGCCGATGCCACTGGTCACCACCCGGGTGGGCTCGCCCTGGGTGTGGGTATCTACGGTGGTGATCAATAAAGAGGTGAACATGGATGTTCCTTTAGTTACATATGGCCAGTGTACTCATGCTGGACCACAGAGGTATACACATAGCGGATCATGGTATTGAAGTCGAAAACCGGCAAATGCACTGCCTGCTGGACGCTGTGAGCAAAAGGAGGAAGGTCGCTGCATTCAAAAAGAAGAGCCCCGATATCAGAGTCTTTGTTTATCAGGTTTTGGGCTGCAGTTATGACTTCTTTTTCCATCCGGGTAGAGTCCAGGGTTCCTTTCTCCTCCAGGATGGCTTCCCGAAATTCCGTAAATTCCTCCAGGCCCTGAATAACGAGGCCCTGAAGAGAGGACACACCTGCGGCTGTAAAGTGCTCTTGGGTCAAGGCCCCAGCATTGGCGGTCAGAATGCCGATCTTTTGCTTTTCCGGAAGAATCTGGCGGATAAAAGGGATCTGCAACAGGCTGGACATGCATACCGGTATGCGGACCGACTCGGCGATTTCCCTTTGAAAAAGGGCCATAAAGCCACACGCTCCAGCTATGGCCCGGACCCCTTCGGCCTCAAGCTCCCGGGCGCCCTGAATAAACGGTTTGACCAAAGCCGGATCCCTTTGCCGCAGAAGACCGTCAATTGAAGCCTCCCGCACCTCCTTGTAGCGCACAGGAAAAGGAAAGCTGGTGGCGTTTCCGACATTGCCGGGAATGCAGGGATAGCTGGCATTGAGGATCAAAATTCCGATTGGGATCCCGTACCAGCTCTGGCTTTTTTTTCCTATTGCGTACTTGGGCATGGCTTCCTCCTCAGGCCAAGACAAGAGCTTGACAGGAAAAATCTTTTTGTTGCTGATATCCTTTGCAGTATACCAAGGGTATAATATGGGGTCAACAAAGTTTCGATATTTACGGATGTAATCTTGCTGAAATGGTCAGAGAAGGAAGGGCTGGTGCACGTAAGAGGCTGGAGGTGGCAGTCCGACAAAAAAATGGGGTCATGAACAGGAGTTGGAGCCCAGGAACTTGGCCTGGATACGTTCTATATGGCTTACCAGGTGAGAGTGGCGGACTTTTCCGGTAGCCGGAGGATCATATGTATTGAGCATCTGAATTGTTTCTGCGATTTCATTTTCCATGGACTGCACCTCAGCTCTCCAATCGCCGCGGCCCATGGTCAAAAACCACATCCGGAAGGTAATGTTGTACAAAAACTCAGAGACGTCTTGTAATACAGGATTACCGGCTGCTTCATGGAGCACATTGCGGAATCTGCGATCTATTCCAGCCAGGGCCTTCAGGTCTTTGTTTGTTGCAAGCTCCGTGCATTCATTTTGAATGGACGCAATTTGTTCTCTCTGGCTGGGTGTGACCTGTTCAGCTGCCAAACGGCCCAGAAGATCCTCCAGTTCCATCCTGGCCTGATAGGTATGCATCATTTTCTGAAATTCGATTTCCGTGACCATGGTGCCGGTCCGGGGCAAGATCCTGACCAGCTCTTCCCACTCCAGCCTGTACAGAACTTCACGCATGGGCGTTCGACTGACCTGGAATTCTTTGGCCAGTACATTCTCATTTAAGATCTGTCCGGGTGTATACTCGAGGTACAGGATCTTGTTTTTGACAATGGTGTAAATTTCTTTATTCATGATCTTCCTTTGGGCGGCAAAAGCAATTTCTCATGGTTGCTCATTCCTTACCCGGAACAGGCGAGCAATACAAGAGGGCTGGCCCTGGGATTCAATATCCTCCGGAAATAAAAGCTTCTGCCAGATGAGCTGGCCAAAAAACTGGATATCACTTTGGATCTCGTTGGGCAACAGCGCCAGGCAGGCAGACC
>JBKHIL010000009.1:0-15691 GCA_046538645.1 Desulfovermiculus sp. | reverse complement strand
GTTTCTTTCTTGATCAAACTGGGCGTCTGCGGCCAGAGGCGGCGCTGAAACCTGACACCTCTGGATCTCGTATAATCTTGGCTTTTGAAGGTCAATGTCTTGAAAGTCAGCAACATTTCATGTTCTCTTATGCTTGCTCAAAGCAAGACTCCGGTCAAGTTGTGCTTGGACATTAAAAGAAAATCATTGTAGCCTGAATTCGGAAAAACCAAACATTCTGGCCTGATTGAAATCACGAGACAAGCTGACAAAAAAAGGTGAGACTGAAACGATGCATGCACACATCCATTTTGGTTTGGACGTGGGATCAGGAACAGCCAAGGGCGTTGCCCTGGAGAGTGATAAGCAAGTCTGTTTTTCTGCCTATCGGCCGACACACGGCCGGCCTATGCAAGCCGCCCTGGATATCCTGCAGGGCCTGGAAGATAAATATGCCCCGGAACAAATAGCCAGCCTGACCTGCACCGGAACCGGGGGAAAGCGCATTGCCGCTTTGCTGGGAGTGGGCTTTGTAAATGAAATCATTTGCCATGCCAAGGGAGTGGAACAGTTCTTCCCCCAGGCGAGAACCATAATCGACATCGGCGGAGAAGATGCAAAGCTGATCATTGTCCGCCCAGGGGACAAGGGCCGTTTGTCCATACATGACTTTGCCTTAAATACAGTATGTGCAGCAGGCACCGGCGCCTTTCTGGAGCAGCAGGCAGCCAGGCTGGGCTACGACATCGAGACGTTTTCCCGGCTGGCTGAGCAGGCAGCCAATGTACCAACCATCGCTGGAAGATGCACGGTTTTTGCTAAATCGGATATGATCCACCTGCAGCAAAACGGGGTCCTGGACAATGAAATCATCGCCGGCTTGTGTTTTGCCATTGTCCGCAACTTAAAAACCAATATTGCCAAGGGCAAGGAGATTGTCCCTCCCCTGGTCTTTCAGGGCGGCGTAGCCGCCAACCTGGGGGTGAGGAGGGCCATTCTGGAGCTTTTGGTCGACAGTCCGGATAATTTAATTATTCCGGAACACTTTAAGGTCATGGGCGCAGTGGGTGCGGCCCTGCAGGGTCAAGAAGAGAAACAAGCACATGGTTACCCTGGACTCACGGCCCTGCAGGAGGCTTTGGGCCAAAAACAGCCAACCACGCACCGCCTTCCGCCCCTGAAAGCGGTGAAAGGGCCAGAGGAAAAAGAGCAGGCCTTGTCTGGTCCTGTCCGGTCTGAAGCCCGGACAGACCGGCAGGAAGTAATCCTGGGTATTGATGTGGGGTCGGTGACCACCAAAGCGGTTTTGCTCGATGCGCAGGCCGCTCGGGATGGAGTGCTTAAGGTGCTGGCCAAGACTTACCTTTCCACTTCCGGCCGGCCGCTGCAGGCCATTGCCACCGGCCTGCGCGAGCTGCAAGACCAGGGACCGGATAAGATGAAGGTCCAGGCCGTTGGCAGCACCGGGTCCGGCCGGGCGTTGTGTTCTGCTTATGTAGGCGGGGATGTGGTCCGCAACGAGATCAGTGCCCAGGCCGCAGCCGCCACCTGGCTGGCCCCGGATGTGGATACCATATTCGAGATTGGAGGCCAGGATTCAAAGTATATCCGGCTGGACAATGGTGTGATTACTGATTTTGCCATGAACAAGGTCTGCGCCGCGGGCACGGGCTCGTTTCTGGAAGAACAGTCCCATCGTCTGGGCATATCGGTGCAGGAGTTTGGAGATCTGGCCCTGTCCGCTCCGGCCCCGGTAAAGATGGGCGAACGGTGCACTGTATTTATGCAGTCTGACTTGGTGCATTATCAGCAACAGGCGGTGGAAAAGGCTGACCTCGCGGCTGGATTATGCCATGCCATAGTGGCCAACTACTTAAACAAGGTCGTGGAGCAGCGGCCCATAGGCCACAAGATCTTTTTCCAGGGCGGGACTGCCTTAAATCATGGCATCACAGCCGCCTTCACCCAGGTCCTGGGGCGGGAGGTTATTGTTCCGGAACATAATGAGGTCACCGGAGCCATTGGTGTCGCTCTTCTGGCCCAGCACCAGCACCAGGGACCCAGCACTTTTCTGGGTTTTGATCTCGCTTGGCGCGAGGCCCAGACGAAATATTTTACCTGTTCAGGTTGTGCCAATGCCTGCGAGGTGCAGAAGATTATTTTTCAGGGCCAGTCAACTCCCCTGTATTTCGGCCATCGGTGTGAGCGTTACGACCAGGTCGCGGCCTCAGGCCGGGATGAGATCATAGATGGCGTCCAGAAAAGACATGACCTGATAAGCGCGTATGCCCGCAGCAGCCAGACTGCTGATTCGAAGGTCATGCGGATCGGGCTGCCCAGGTGCCTCTTTTTTCAGGAATGGCTTCCCTTTTTCAGTACCTTGTTTTCCGAGCTTGGCCTGGAGGTGGTCTGCAGTGAATCCACCACCCGCAAGCAGATCAGTATTGGTTCAGAGCGCATGGCCACTGAAGCCTGTCTGCCCATGAAGGCGGCCCACGGGCATATCCAGGATCTTATTGCCAAGGGGGTGACCACGATATTTTTGCCACAGATCCGTGAACTGCCCGCTTGGCCTGGCTCGAATCAGACCGGAAATATCTGCCCCTATATCCAGTCCCTGCCCTGGGTCATCCGCTCAGCCTTTGCCCTGGAAACAAAGGGGATTTCGCTCATCTCTCCTGTTTTGCGTTTGGGCGGTGGCGTGACCGCAGACCTGCGCCAATGGAAAAGCCTGGCCCGAACTCTGAACCTGCCCTGGCGGAGGATGCGCACGGCCCTGGACCGGGCTGAGCAGGCCCAGAAAGAGTTTGCCGCCAGGCTGCGTGAATACGGAAAACAAATTCTGCAGCGGGTAGAGGGCGGAGAAAGAGCGGTGCTGCTCATTGGCCGGCCATACAATGCCCTGGACCCGGGCATGAACATGAATGTACCGGCAAAGCTGCGAAAGCTGGGAATGCCGGTCATTCCCCTGGACTGTCTTCCCCTGGATGAAGCCGGGCAGGATGGCTCCCTGGATCAGATGTATTGGGCCTATGGAAAGCGGATCCTGGCCGCCGGGAGTCTTTTGTCCGCCTATCCGGGGTTGATCCCGGTATTTATTACCAATTTCTCCTGCGGACCCGATGCCTTTATCCTCCATTTTTTTAAGCGCCAGATGGGAAACCGGCCCTTTCTGGAGCTCGAGATCGATGAGCACACCGCAGACGCTGGAGTGCTTACCCGGCTGGAGGCCTTTCTGGACAGTGCGGTGGGCGGGGAACAGGAAATAACAGTTACACCGCCCTTTATCCATTCAGTTAAGGGATTTCATGCGGACCGGATTCTGTACATGCCGCCCATGACCGATCATCTGCACGCCTTTGTGGCCGCCTTTCAGGCCAACGGGGTGGATGCCAGACTGCTGCCAGCCTCGGATGAGCAGAGTCTGAATCTGGGCCGTAAATACACCAAAGGCAAGGAGTGCCTGCCTGCAGTACTGACCACTGGTGATATCCTTAAAGCGGTTCAGGCCCCTGATTTTGATCCAGACCGGGCGGCGTTCTTTATGCCTGCAGCCGGAGGGCCCTGTCGTTTTGGGCTTTATCATCAACTTCACCGCCTGGTCCTCAATGAGATCGGGATGTCCCAGGTTCCGGTCTTTTCTCCCCTTCAAGGCAGCACCCTGTATCAAGACCTCGGCGTGGTCAGCAAAGATTTTGCCAAGCTGGCCTGGAAAGGGGTGGTGGCTGTAGACCTGCTGCTCAAGCTCTCTTTGGAAACCAGGCCCTATGTCCAGGATGTAAGGGAATGTGAAGCCATATATCAGAAGTGGCTGCAGGCTATCAGCATGGCTGTGGCCGGAAATGAAGATCTGCGGCCCATCGTGCGGCAGGCGGCGGATGAATTCGCCCTCCTGCCCCGGAGACAAAAACATCCCAAACCGGTCGTGGGCATCGTGGGCGAGATTTATGTCCGTTCCAATCCCTTTGCCAATGAATATCTGATCCAGCGGCTGGAAGATCTGGGTATGGAGGCCTGGCTGCCGACCATTGGGGAATGGATTCATTATGTGAACCATACCGGCAAAAGACAGGCCATACGCAACCGGCAGTTCAAGGCCTGGCTGAAACTGGAAGTGGAATCGCTGATTCAGGGCCGCTTGGAACGCGCCCTGCTGCAGGCCGGTAATGGATGGCTGCGTTCTCTCCCCGAGCCGGAGACCAAAGAGCTCCTGGCTGCGGCCAGTCCCTATCTTTCACCGGAGTTCGAGGGTGAAGCCGTGCTCAGCATTGGCAAGAGTGTTGATTACCTGGAAAAGAACGTCCAGGGGCTGATCAATGTCATGCCTTTTACCTGCATGCCCGGAGGGGTGGTGGACGCTCTTTTGCCCATGCTGAGGGAAAAAACTTCCATTCCCATGCTTTCCCTGGCCTATGACGGGCAGACCGAAACCAATATCCAGAATCGGTTAGAGGCCTTTGCGCATCAGGTCAGGCAGAAGGGGGCAGGTGATTGGGATATTGAGGGATTGAAGAATTAGGGGATTAATGAAGAGTTTTGTGGCTCTTCTTGCAGGGACAACCACGCGCAGACCTGTGGTTGCCCTCTGTGTTTCATCCTGGATCAATCTGGCTGTGTTCCGCCAGCGGCGGCGCTGACTCCTCAAGGGGTGGTCACTGCTCCTGAGCGGCTTCAAATCCCAATTGAGAGGCCTTTAAGTTGAGGTCCACAATTTTGGGTGGCAGGTGGTTTTTGACCGCCTGCTGCAAGGCCTGGAGAGAAAAGGGTTCACGCCTGGCCGCACAGAAGGCCCCCAGAAGAACCATATTCGCGCTCTGGACAGTCCCGGCCCGGATGGCCAGGCTTTTACAGGGCACAAAGCTGACCCGGTCAGTACATTCCCTGCTGCTGGACTGCACGAGATCCAGATCCGGATATGTCTCCCGGCCTGAGCTGACCCCTACAGGCACGGTAGGTTCAGTGTTGCTGACCAGGATCCCGCCCCGCTGCAGATAGGGAAGGGCGCGCAGGGTTTCTAAAGGTTCAAAGCCAAGCAGAACATCGGCCTCTCCCGGAGCGATTTTCGGGCTCATATACCCGCCCAAAAGCAGGGCTGATTCCACTATCCCCCCCCGCTGGGCCATGCCGTGGATTTCTCCGGCGCAGACGTCAATGCCCTGGTCCAGAGCCAACAGCCCCAGAAGATTGGTGGCCGTGAGGGTTCCCTGTCCGCCGACACCGGCCAAAAAAACGCGCACTTTCATGCTCTTAGCTCCTTTTCCTGGCTTTAATGGATGGAGAAATCTGCACGCAGAGCATGCAACCGGTACAGAGGTGCTCGTCAATCTTTATCTCCCCATCCTGAACATAAAAGGCCGGGCAGGCCAACTCCTCGAGGCAGCGACGAACGTCCTCGTTTTGCTCGGCCACATAGGCGATCTGGGGATTCTGCTTGCCCAGGGCGCGGCGGGCAAAAAGAACACAGGTTTCCCTGGCAATGATGACCCGCACTCCAGACATTTCTTTGTAGGCGTGCAGGGTTTCCAGGCTTTTTTTCAAGTTCGAGGGCCGGAGAGTACTGACCTCCTGCACCCCGCAGCCGCGAACCACCTGCTCAATATCCACCAGAGAGGGATTCGGACCGAAGCGAGTCTGCGCCACACCTGGATGTGGCTGGTGGCCGGTCATGGCCGTGGTTTCATTGTCCAGGATAATGAGCAAAAGATCATGCCGGTTATGGACCGCATTGATCAATCCGGTAATTCCGGAATGAAAGAAAGTGGAGTCCCCGATATAGGCCACGACCGGCCGGGCAGTGGCCTGGGCCATCCCGGTGCCTCCGGAAACCGAAGACCCCATGCAGAGTAAAAAGTCAGCAGCCCGCAAAGGGGGGAGAAAACCAAGGGTATAACAGCCGATATCTGAGGAGTAGATGGCATCATCTCCAAAGACCTGGCGCACGGCGTAGTACATGGAGCGATGAGAGCATCCCGGGCACAGGTTGGGAGGGCGGCCGGGCAGGTTTTCCCGGCTGGAGCACAGATCGAGCTCTTCCGGCGCATGCCCCTGAAAGCGGAGCAGGGCCTGGCGGACAGCCTGGGTGGAGTATTCACCCAGCCGGGTCACGTATTCATCTTTGCCCTGGACCTGGACATCCAGGCTGTGCTTTTGACACAAAATGCGCACCTGTTCTTCCAGGATGGGCTCCAGCTCTTCCAGAATCAGGACGGATTCCACGTTTTGCAACAGGTCAAGCAGGGCTTGTTCCGGGAAAGGGTGGGTAATGCCCAGCTCCAGGACCTGAAACTGGCCATTTTGGTCCAGATCGGACAAGGCGTCATGCAGATAGGCGCGGGAAATACCAGAGGCGATGATACCTTGCGTGCCTTGGCCGTATTTTCTGGTCCAGGGAGACTGTTCGATTTCTGCCTGAATGGAGGACAGGGCTTGCAGCAGGGCGGGATGACGCTGGCGGGCAATTGCCGGTAAAGGGACAAACCTGGATGGGTTCTTGACAAACGATCCCCGGGGCTGCGCCGGCCGCAGGGGGCCGAAAACAACCGGGCCCCGGAGATGGTTGATCCGGGTCGTGGTCCGCAGAAGCACGGGTTGCTGCCATTTGGCGGACAAAACAAGGGCGTCCCTGGTCATGTCCTTGGCTTCCTGGGCCGAGGCAGGCTCAAAACAGGGCATCCCGGCCAGGCGGGCATAATACCGGTTGTCCTGTTCGTTCTGACTGGAATGGCAACCGGGATCATCCGCGCTGAGCAGGACCAGACCGCCAGGAGTGCCGATATAGGCCAGGGTCATCAGGGGATCTGCGGCTACATTGACCCCCACATGTTTCATGGTCACCAGAGTTGGAACTCCGCCGAGAGCGGCCCCCCCGCCAACTTCCAGGGCCACTTTTTCGTTGACTGAATATTCAAAATAAAAATTTCCTTCTCCGGCCAGGCCGAAAAAAGTATCCGGGACCTCAGAAGACGGAGTTCCGGGATAGCAGGTTACACACCCCACCCCGGCTTCCAGGGCTCCCCGGGCAATAGCCTCATTGCCCAGCAGAAGATGGGTTGATCCCGGCTTAGCGGTCAAAAGAGATTGCTCCATAATCAGCTCACCTCAGGTTTGAAGATTGTTTTTATCGTTTGAAAGTTCAATGTATGAGGGTGTTATGAGTCATGCGAGTCCACTTTGTCCTGCATGAGCCTGATCTTGTGCTCGATAAATTCATCCCGCTGGGAAGTAAGATCACCCATCTCGGCAACCTTTTGATAGGCTGCAAGGGCCGTTTCCCAGTTTTCGGCCTTTTCGGCGATCGTGGCAATTTGAAGGTTGATACTGTGCAGGTAACGTTTCGAAGCCTGGGAGGCGTTATCCTGGAGTAAATCCAGGGCCTGTGAATTCTTGTCCTGACCGGCCAGAGCAGAGGCTTGACCCAGGACAGCAATTATCTGCAGATCCTGGTCAGTGGAATCCTTTCGAATATGCTCCCAATGGGAGGCTGCCTGCGTAAAAAGCTCTTCCTGCATGCATAACCTGGCCAGCTGCAGACGCAAGCCGGTCTGCATCTCTTTTGGAGCCTGGGACAAAATTTCTTGCAGGGCCTCAATCCTGGCCTTTCCCTGTTCTTCAGTCATTATGCGGTCGACGCTCTGCTGTGCATTGCGCAAAGTGCGGTCCTTATAGTAGGAGTAGCCGCTGAACAGGGCGGCAATAACAATGATTGCGGCCAGAACAAGGCCAATGGTCTTAATATTGTCAGTGACAAATCTGGTCCACCCTGAAGCAGGAGGAGCGCTGGTCTGAGCTGTTTTGCTTTCCGGGTTCTGATCTTGACGGGAATCGGACATCTTAGGGCTCCTTATCCAATAAGTTCCTTTGGTGGTCAGAAAACACTCGTGATTCGTATACGCAAATCTTGAGCGGCTGCCAGGGGGCGAAACGCTTTACCTCCCGGAGCAAAGTATGCATCAGCAGATGCAGGCCAGAAAGTTGTAATCAGAATGGAGTCAAAGGTCAAAGGATAAGAACCAGGATCATTTTATTCTTAAGGAGATGAATCGGCATGCAGGTTGTCTTTTTGGGTGTTGGTGAGGCCTGTGACGAAAAGATTGGGAATACCTCCCTCCTGGTGCACACGAACACGGCCTGCATCCTTCTGGATTGCGGTTTTAGTGTGGCCCATGCCCTTTTTTCCGAGCTGCAATCCCCAAATGAACTGGATGCGGTCTGGATTTCCCATTTTCACGGCGATCACTTCTTCAGCCTTCCCTTGCTCCTTCTTCGTTTGTGGGAGACGAAAAGAGACAAGACCTTACGCATCTTCGGCCCATCCGGGATTGAAGAGGTGATATCCCATACAGTCCGCCTGGCGTATCCAGGGTTTTGGGGCAAATTTTCCTTTCCCATCCAGTTTCACCACTTGGAGCCAGGGGTACTGCATTATGAATTCGGCTGTTCGTGGCAGACGGCCTGGACAGAGCACTCCCGTCCCAACCTGGGGCTTCGCCTGGATGAGGACCGATCAAGCCTGTATTACAGCGGAGACGGGCGGCCCGGGGCAGAAACCCCGGATCTGGTACAGGGCTGCTCCATGCTGGTGCACGAAGGGTTTAAGGTTGATGAAGGTGTTCATGGACACGGCACGGTGCAGGAGGTCATGAATCTGGCGGTCCAGGCCCGGGCCGCCCGCCTGGCCGTGGTCCACATGCAGCGAGATGAAAGGAAAAAAAATGCCGACCGGGTCCGCTCCATGCTGGATGGCATGGACGGAGTGCAGGGTTTTTTGCCCCAGCCCGGGGAAAGGATCAGGATTTAAATTAGTTATTGTCATTTTATACGCGCCCACGTGGGCGCGTATAAAATGACAGGGAGGTCTGGATATGAGTGATAGGATTCGAACTTTAGCTCAAGAGGTCAAACAGGCTTCAATGGTACTTGGCGTTCAATCCAGTCAAGTGAAGGACGCAGCCTTACACCGCCTGGCCGAGCTCTTGGAAAGAGGAGGTCAGGACGTCCTGGAGGCCAATGCCCAGGATCTGACCCGGGCTGAAGAGATGGGTCTGAGCCAAGCCATGCTGGACCGACTGCGACTAAATCAGGCCGCACTGGCAGGTATGGCCCGGGCCTGCAGGGAGGTGGCCGGGCTGGATGATCCGCTGGGCGGTATTGAACAGATGTCCAAGCGGCCCAATGGGATGTATGTGGGCCGGATGCGAATTCCCCTGGGCGTGGTGGCCATGATCTATGAATCCAGACCTAACGTGACTGTGGAGGCGGCCATTTTATGCCTCAAGGCCGGGAACGGATGCATATTGCGAGGAGGGTCCGAGGCCTTTGCCTCCAATCAGGCCCTGGGCCGGCTGATTTCCAAGGCCTTGCTGGACACTGGTCTGCCGAGGCAGGCGGTCCAGGTGGTGCCCACCGCGGAACGGGAAGCAGTAAATACCTTGCTCAGCCTGGACGAATATATCGATGTGGTTATTCCCAGGGGCGGGGAAGGGCTGATCCGGGCCGTAACCCAACAGGCCACCATGCCGGTTCTCAAGCATTATAAAGGTGTTTGCCACATATATGTGGACGAGACCGCTGATCTTGAGCAGGCCCTGTCCATTGTTTACAATGCCAAGGTACAACGGCCAGGGGTATGCAACGCCCTGGAATGCCTTTTGGTTCATACAAATGTCGCCCGGAAGTTTCTTCCCCTGCTGGCCTCAAGGCTGGGTCAGGAGGGAGTGGTGTTCAAGGCCGACCCGGAAGCAGCCGCTTCCCTTGGAGACACGGCCGAGCCGGCCCAGCCGTCGGATTTTGGGCACGAATTTTTGGATCTGACTTTGGCTGTGCGGGTGGTTCAGGATCAGGAGCAGGCCCAGGAGCATATTGCCCAATACGGTTCAGGGCATACCGAAGCTATCCTGACCACCAGGCATGACCGGGCCATGCGCTTTGTGCAGGAGGTAGATGCCTCCCTGGTAGCGGTCAACGCTTCAACCCGATTCAATGACGGAGGTCAGTTAGGGCTGGGCGCTGAAATCGGGATCTCCACATCCAAGTTGCATGCTTACGGGCCCATGGGCATAAAGGAATTGACCAGCACCAAATTCGTCCTCCTGGGCCAGGGGCAGATCCGGGAGTAATTATGAAGGCAGGGCTTTTGGGCGGCAGCTTCAATCCAATACATAACGGCCATTTACGGCTTGCATTGGAGGCCCTGGAACAAGGAGGGCTCGATCGGGTAGAGCTGGTTCCGGCCTTTATCCCACCGCATAAAGATGCGCACAAGGTACCCAGCTTTGCCACCCGCTGCCGGCTGATCGAAACAGCCATTGAGCATATGCCCGGTTTGGTTGTAAACCGCATGGAAGGGCAGAGATCAGGGCCCTCTTACACAGTGGACACTCTTGATACCTACCATCGGCTGCATCCGGACCGGGAAACTTATTTTCTCATTGGCTGTCCGGATTTTGTTCAACTCCCGAAATGGCATCAGTGGGAGCGCCTGCTCGAGCTGACCCATTTTATTGTCGCGGCCAGGGAAGAAGGGGATGAGCAGGTCTTGTCCAGATTTGTGGATGCTTCCCTGTCCCAGACCACGAGAAAAGATGAGGGCACATGGCGTCTGCCCTCAGGGTTTAGCATTTGGATGATGCGTGCACCCACGCTGGAGATCAGCAGCTCCCTGATTCGGGAAAAGATGGCCCAGGGCAGGAGTATTCGCTATCTGGTGCCGGATCAGGTCTGGACGGAGCTGGCCGGATCCGGTCTGGATTAAAGGTCTTCAAACTCATACCTCAGCAATGACGTGATGTGCTCAAAGGCAGCCAGGATTTCCTCCCGGCTGTTTCCCGGGATATCCAGCATGCAGTAGCGGAAGCTTTCCGGATTGTGCTTGTAATCGGAGAGCATGGATTGTTCATGGACCAGATTGCGGATGTGGACATCCGGATAGAGGAGCCGGATTTGCTCATATCCGCTTTGGGTTGGCGTCTTGACGATTCTTCGATCAGTAAATGAATGCAGCTCAAAATTCAGGCACAGGGGATAGGTTGTGCGCTGGGTCCGGGACAAATCCGGCTGCTCATTGCAGGCCACATCGCAGAGCAGGTGCAGAGGGTCAAATCCGGTGACCAGCTCAATGGTCTTGGCAAACTGAAAGGCGATCCGGCTGTTGACCTCCAGAATATCAAACGTCTCTTTTTCCGGGTCGGCCCGGAGTTCTACGTTGAAAAAGCTGTTGTCGATGCCCAGGGCCGGAACGAGACGGCCAAGCCCGGTCTTGATCTTTTCGTCCAGGGCAGGGGAAAACGAATAGGGGAATTCGTGATGGCTGAAGCTGTTGCTGCCCGGATAAAACACAGCCTTGGTCATGCCGAAGATGTGCACCTCACCATTGCACACGAACCCGTCCACAGTGACCTGCTCCCCGGTGATCAGGGCTTCGCAAAGGAAGCTGTTGCAGGTGGCTACGTTTAAGCCGTTGGACATGTGCGGGCGCAGGGAAAGGGCATCCAGAAAGTATTGATTGTATGCAGCAATGTCTTTGCTTTCCAGGCCGATATAGTATTCAAGTTCTTCCGGGGTTTCGATAAGGTGAGTCCCGAAAGAGATATTGGCCCGGACCGGCTTGATGAAAAAAGGGGGACTGAGCCGGGAGGGATTCTGGAGGTATTCCAGGGCCAAACAGAAATCAGGGACAGCCTGAGGCAGGACCTCACGCTGCTTGTGTCTGGAAATGTATTTGTTCTGACAATTGATAATGCTGGGCAACGAGGCAAAGGTCTTTCCGGTCTCGGAGCAGATAATGGCCGCAAATACGGCTGAAGAGTCATGAGTGCCCACGACCCCGTCATACATCTCGGGGTATTCGTTGATCAGGTCAATGGTCCGTTCCAGATATGGCTGAACACCGTAGTCCAGAATTTTTTCCGTAGTCTCTACAGTGATCTCGTAATCTTCGGAATCGGCAAAGCTCTTGTATACGATATCTGTGTCACTGGCATCGCAGAGAAAGAGTATTTTTTTCCCAGGCATGATTTTTCCTCCTTGTAGGTCTCACCTCCTGACTTTGACGCTTGCCAATTGGGGGTTAAAAAAATTACCTCAGACAAATCCCAACGGGGAACTCTCGCTCCACTGGCTGATATCCACCTTGCCGCGCACCACCTGACCGCCCTTGAGCACACAATGGATATTGTCCAGATCCAGCAGACAATGGATATCCTGAAGCGGATCGGCATTTAAGATCAAAAGATCGGCTTGTTTGCCCGGCTCTAAGGTCCCAATTTCAGGTAAAAGCCCGATAGCCTCCGCCGCAACTTTTGTCGAAGCCATCAGAGCCTGCATGGGGTCCATGATCTCTTTATCCACATACTGGATGAGCTCCATGACATTGCGGCCGTGATAATTGTAAGGGGTTCCGGCGTCCGTACCCATGGCTACCTGCACCCCGGCCTGCAAAGCCCGGTGCAGGTTCTCGACCCGGATTTTGGATACTTCTTCCGCTTTCTGGAACATAAACTGCGGAACCCCGTTTCTGGCCGACCCATTGAGCATCCAGAAATTGGAACATAAGGTCGAGACCAGAAACACACCCTGGTTGGCCATCATTTCCAGGGATTCGTCGTCAGCCAGGGTGCCATGCTCAATGGTTCGGACCCCAGCCTTGATTGCATTTTTGATACCTTCCGCTCCATGGGCATGGGCAGCAGTATGCTTGCCCGTCTTTTCCCCTTCTTCCACTACAGCCCGGATTTCTTCCACATTCAAATGAGGGGCTCCAGGAGCTCCCCCCGGGTTCATAATCGCTCCTGTGGCCATGACCTTGAGCAGATCCGCCCCTTCCTTGAGCTGCTCCCTCGCCGCTCGGCGGTTCTCGTCCACGCCGTCGGCTTCCCGGTACAGGCCCTGGAAGTACTCACTGCCCGCAGTCAGCATGCATATGATCCTGCCGCTGGCCAATATGCGGGGCCCGGTGATCAGGCCTTCATCCACAGCCCTTTTCACGGCAATGTCGATATAATTAGCAGAACCGCAGTTGCGCACAGTTGTGATGCCGGAGCGAACAGTATTGGCCATTTCTATGCTGGCCCGAATGGTCCGCAGTTTGTCTTCGACCAGGTTCTCATGGTAGGTATCCGGCATACCATGCATATCCAGATGTACGTGGGTATCGATCAATCCGGGCATGATGGTCTTGCCGGACAGGTCGATATTTATAGCTCCTTCTGGAATGGCGACACGCGCTGATGGACCCACTGCAGTGATCTTCTGGCCTTTGACAATGACCACTCCCTCGGCAATGACCTGGCCGGTACAGGGTATCACCTGGGCTCCGGTCAGGGCTATCGGTTTTTTTTGCTGACACTCCATGGTAGAAAGAATTTCTGCTGTTGTATTGGCATGTTGGTCCCATTCTGTCACGGTGTAGTCATTCATTGTTCTGTCCTGTTGGGGCTAAAGACGATTTATGCTCTGTCCGGGTCAAGCCAACCATGATTCCATGCACTTATAGTTCTTTATTCGGATCAGTCAAGAGAGTATATCATGACTCACTATCCTCCGGGCAGAGTACCGTATAAGGCCAGGCTGAGGTCGTTGATAATCTCAATTTCTTTTTCGGCTCTCTCGGTATTAATACTTAGCATGGGTATTTTTTGCATAAGCAAAGTTTCCATGGCCTGACCGGCACGTCTCTTTTCCAGAAAAGCAGCCCGATCCAGACTGTATTCCAAGAGCTCTTTTTTGACTGTCAGGGCCAGGGCCATATCTTCGTTGTCTGAACATTCCTGGACAAAAGCCAGAGCAAAGCCGAAGTATTCCTGGAACAAAGGCGAAGAAACAGGGATATGCCTGAGGACTGCATCCAGAAATTCGGCCCTGGTTCCAGTCAAAGGTGCTGCGGCCAGTCGGAGGTGGACCCGGACCCAGGCCTGCCAGGAATGGGGGACATAATCAACAACTGACTTCTCCAGTTCCGGAGGCAGATTGCGCTGGATATGTAAGCGGCTGACAACGCTTTCCATAAGACCCTGGTTCAGTTTAAGGTGAATTTGCTGCCCATCCGGAAAGGTGATCAGGGCTATTGGACACTGGTGCATGAGGATCCGGGTCAGATCAGCATGGGAGACCGAACATGTATCCAGGTGATGCAAAAAGGGTTCCAGCTCTATACGCTGGGCCATGGAAGGCCAGAGCAAAAGATCAAGGAGACACGCCTGTTCTGAATCAGGAGAGCCGGGAAGATTTGCGAGTACAGACCTGACTTCCCGGGATGAGTCCAGGCCCAATGTGGAGCTCGCAAAGTGGAGCGCTTCCTGGTTAAAGTTAAAGGAGGACAGGATCACCCGGCACACGGCCTGAGCCAAATCATTGGTCGTATCTGTTCTGCTGGCCATGCCTGTTCCCTTATGTATTTTGAAGTGATAAAAAAAGATGATGTCGTTGTCTTCTCTTCTCATATCAGTGATCATTCCCACCTACAACCGGGCCCATATCCTGCTTCGGGCCGTGCATTCGGTCTTGTGTCAGACTCATTCTCATTTGGAGTTGATCATCGTGGACGACGGCTCTGAGGATGTGACCCTTAAGACTATATCGGCTTTAGAAGACCCTCGGATACGCCTTGTGCATCAAGATCATCAGGGAGTGGCCGCTGCCAGGAATGCAGGAATCCTTCAAGCCAAAGGCGAATACATAGCCCTTTTGGATTCCGATGATGTCTGGGAACCAAGTAAGCTTGAACTGCAATTGTCTTTTACCCTGCAGGGAGGATGGAACATCACCCAAACAGAAGAAATCTGGATCAGGAACCAGCACAGGGTCAATCCCGGCCGGCGGCATATCAAGCCCAGCGGGTGGATCTTTGCTCCCTCTTTGAACATGTGTCTGGTCAGTCCCTCCTGTGTGCTCATACATCGCAGGTGCTGGGATGAGGTCGGGCTGTTTGATTCCCGGCTTCTGGCGTGTGAGGACTATGATCTGTGGCTGCGCTGTTCACTGCGCTATCCCGTGGGGTTGGTGCCGCGGCATCTGGTGACCCGGTATGCCGGACATGCTGATCAGCTTTCAGGAAAGATTATCGGGCTGGATCTGTATAGAATCATGAGTTTGAACAAGTTGTTGGCCCGCTCCGATCTGACCGCGGAACAGCGGTATTTGACCCGGATGCATCTTCAGAGCAAGGGGAAACGATATATTCAGGGCTGTTTAAAACGGGGTAAGGAGGAAGAGGCCATGCGGGTGCAGGCAATGATCACAAAGGGGCTGGAGCAGTGATGCCTGCCCCGGACAGGCATATACAGGCTCGCCTGGGCGAAAAAAAAGCTATATTTCCTGTTTGTGGACTGCCTCGCTCTTTATTCTATTTAAGAGTTCAGACAGCACAGGGTGGACGTTTTCCCGGATATCTCCGGCCACAATGATGAATAAGAGATCCTGGCCGGGCTGAAACTCTCCCTGATTAGCCTGGACAATAATTCGAAATATCCCCGGCCGGGATTCATACTCCCGGCGCAAGGCTTCAATCCGGTCCTGATCAGGAGTGACCTTCAGAGAACGGACTGGTTCCTTGGTGTCCCGGGAATGGCCGCGAGCAACCCCGTTGTGGATAAGGACCATGCCGACCTGATCCTGAAATCCAGGTTCGTTGTTCAACCTGTTTAAGGCCCCTGTAATATCCATTGCGTCACCTTTTGTTCATTCCAATATATTTCAGAGTGAAAGGGCGGCATTCTAG
>JBKHIL010000362.1:0-2700 GCA_046538645.1 Desulfovermiculus sp. | reverse complement strand
GGTCCGGACGTCGGTCTTCGAGCAATTGACGGCATTATGACCGGCCAGAAATGGCCGGTGGGTTCTACGGGCATCTTCCTGAGAATGGAAACAAATACATTTCAATATGATAGAGAATATCCCATACTTTCCAAGTCAAAACATTGACAATACTTTCTTCCTTCTATAAATCTTCTATAAAAAAATTACAGTCGTTACTTAACTACGAATTCTCGGCATTGTTTCATACAAAAATAAATCAAACATTTCAACATGTAGAAATGATCAGAACATTGCTTGATTGGCATCTCAGCATAAAATGGAAACCTCCAGGCCAGCAGACCCTTTTATCTGCTTCATTGTATTTATGGCTCTTTCTTTTTTTCGTTCTTCTTGTCCCTCCCGCGGCAGCCCAGATGAATTCCACCTCACTCCTGGACTGTGTGCAGGCGGCCCTCAAGCACCAGGTGCAGATAGATTTCAGCCAGCTGGATGTTGAAAAGGCCAAAGGCGCACATCAGGAGGCAGCCGGACAGTTCGACACCACGATTCAGACCAGGGCCAGCCACGGTCAGACCGAGACCCCTTTGACGTCCACTGAACAACAGGCCCGTCTTCAAGACGATCTGCTGCAACTCGATTCCCAATATACCATAGGCCTGAGCAAGGAGTTCCGCCCTGGCTTCAGCCTGAGCCCCCAGCTAGAGACCACCCGGAGCGAAACACATGATTCCCGGGCCACTCCTTCCAGCAGTTCCGGCATCTATCTTTCAGCCACTCTTCCCCTGTTGCGAGGACAGGGAACTGAGGCCAACGCAGCCCTGGAAACTGCGGCTGAACTGGACATCCAAAACTCCAGAGCTGATCTGCAGCAGGCCATGAACCAGGTGGTTCGTGAGGTCACAGCAGCATACTGGCAGTATGTATCAAACCATCAGCAGCTTGTGCAGCACCGGAAAGCTGAGCAAAGAGCCCGCAAGCTGTATAACCAGACCAGGCTGCTGGTGGACGGCGATGAACGTCCCCGTGCCGATCTGGACGAAGTCAGGGCCAACCTGGCCGAAAAAAAAACAACCAGGATGGCCAGTGAGCAAGATCTGATCCACAGCCGTGAGGAGCTGGGGCTGGCTATGGGCGTTTCTTTTTCCCGGATACGCTCACTTCCTCCGCCAGAGGATACGTTCCAGATCTTGGGACCGAGCCTGGACGAGCTTTCCGGCATCAACGAAAAGGCCCTCATCAGTCATGCCATACAGAACAGGCCAGATCTGCGGGCCTCCAGGGGACGGGAGGACTCGGCGGCGGCACGGGAAAGATATTATGAGAATCAGCTGCTTCCTCAAGTGGATGTGGGGATGAAAGTCGGATATGAAGGCCTGAAGGAAGGCGAAGGCTACCAGACCATGGCTTTGGCCCCGTACTCCAATGTTCCCGGGGCCAGCTGGCAGGTCTCCCTGACTTACGAATTCCCGGTGGCCAACCGGCAGGCCAGAGGACGGCTGACCCAGCAGCGGGTAGCCAAAAGACGGCAAATGCTTTCCAGCCGGGAACTGGAACGAAAGATTCAAAGCAAGGTGTACACCACGCTCTGTATTCTGCGCAGTGCCCGGCACGAACTGGAAAACTCCCGCCAGGCCGAAGAGCTCTATCTCCAGGCAGTAGAGAATCAATTGATGAAATACAAAATGGGCATGGGAACCCAGATTGATGTGATCACCACCGAGGACAATCTGACCCAAGCCCGGCTGAACAAAGTCAACGCCCAGTACAAATATGCCCGGGCCTTGACCGACCTGCGCTACCAAACCTCCACCCTGCTGACCTTTGCGCAGGATCAGGCAACTGTGGGGCTGGAACATTTGACCCGTTTGCCTCGCTCCAAGCATTAGACATCGGAGTTGTTTATGAAAGACTTCAGTCTTAGAACCGGGCCTGGCCATCCCTCCCCCCCCAGCTCTTCGCATTTCGTATGCCCGGAAGAATCCGCATTCTACGCTCTGTGTCTTCAGCACCTGGTATTTGCCCCGCAAGAGCACACGTCCGGTCATAGCCGCCATAAAAAAAAGCTCATTTGCCGGAAAAGTCACCGGCTGGGAAATAAGCGTCCCGTCCGCCGCCAGGGCCAAACACAACATCGAAATCGCCGGGCTTGGCTCACAGTATACCATCCAAAAAAGCTGCTTCTTTGCCTCTGCCCGGGAGTATGCCCCCCAGGCCTGCTTGATAGCCAACCCGCCGTATGTCCCTGCATTTGATGCACAAGAACTCCTGATGCCCGAGCTCTGGGGCGGACCGGACGGGGACCGGATCCTGCGCAGCCTTTTTGATCTTGACTTTTGTTCTCTTCTCCTGCTTATCCCCAGCATCTCCAACCCGGTCCATGTTATCAGGTACGGCCTGGACCAGGGCTATTTTGTCCACCAGTATATGGCTATCACCTTGCCTTTTGGAACATACACTTCCCAAAGCTCTGTCCAGGCCCGGCTGCGTGAAATGCAGTCCCAAAAGATTTCCTTTTTCTTTTCCAGCCATTACTTGTTGGCCGGCGTATACATGAGCAAAAGACCTCCCCCTGTATCCGGCAGGAACGAGTCGCTGCTGCAGATCATGACTGCAGGCAAAACCTAGAATGTGCATCTGGACTGCAGTTCATCAAGTGTAATGCCAATGTCCTGAATCTTTTAATACATTCCCCACTCACTGGATGACGGTTATGGCTGA
>JBKHIL010000361.1:0-2705 GCA_046538645.1 Desulfovermiculus sp. | reverse complement strand
ATTGTATATATCCCCATTCTTTGAGCCGGGAGTGGGCATATTGAGCCTGCTTGCCCTTGTTGACCCGGCTTAAGAACTGCCGGTACCTGGAAGCGGCCGATTCCTTGCGGCCCATACCCTCCAAAGACAGACCCTGCAGGAAGATAGCCATGGGGTTGCCGGGCAAGAGCCGATCATACGTGGAAAAGGCCTGTAAAGCAGCTTCGTAGTCTTGTTGTCCGATATCAGCCACGCCCTGGAAGTATTTGGCCTGGGCCTCCTGAGGATAGACCTCTTCGGCCTGCCTGGCGTATCTTTCCGCCTCCTGCGGCCGATCCTGGGCCAGCAGGCATTTGGACATCATGACCAGGGCGGCGTAGTCCCTGGGAGCTGTGCGCAGGGCCTGGTTCAAAGAGGCCTCGGCAGCTTGATAATCCTCTTTGGCCATGTGCTTTTCCCCTTCCTGCATGGCTTTGATGGCTGCTTTTATCTTGCGCAGCCCGGCAGTATGGTCCATGTAGCGCTCTTTGTATACCGGTTTGTCCATGGCCTGGGCGTACTTGGACCTGGCGGTCTGTCTGGCAGTGGCCAGGCGTTCCCGGGACATGGGGTGGGTGGAAAACATGGTCTCCAGAGCTGAGGGCTGTTTGGAGGAAAGGCTGAGCAGCATCTCCTGCAGATTGATCATCCCCTGCGGGCTGTACCCGGCATTGACCATGTATTCCATGCCCAGGTCGTCGGCCTGGCGCTCATTATCCCGGCTGTATTTGGCCAGAAGCAGTCCAGCCCCTATGCCGCCCAGGCCGGAGACCAGGGGAGCGTATTCTTCGTTTCCGGACAAAGCGATACCGGCTCCGCTCAAAAGGGCTGAAACAAAGACACCCTTGGTCATCTGCTGGGCTGTGTGCCGGGCGTTGACATGGCTCAGCTCATGTCCGAGCAGGGCGGCTAGCTCGGCCTCGTCCTCCATCTCCACCAGGATACCCCGGGTCACGGCGATGCTCCCTCCGGGGAAGGCATAGGCATTCACATAGGCTGCGTTCACTCCCTGGAAGGAGTAGGGCATGTCCGGCCGATGAGTGACGTCGATGATGCGCTTTCCGGTTTGACTGATATAGGAATTGAGCCTTTGATCCTGGATCACCCCGTAATCAGCAGAGAACTGGTGCGGGGAGCGTTCTTTGTCCACCTCAATTTCCTGCTCCCTGGACATAAGCATGAGCTGGGACTGTCCAGTAACCGGATTCACTGCGCACCCGGAAAGTGCACCTGCGGTTGCGCCCAGGGCCAGAGATAAAAATGTTCGCCTGGTCATGCCTGAGGCAGGTGGACAGCTCAAACTGCAAGACGTCCCTGTGCACAGAGGCGAAGACCATCTCGGGAGCATAATACGTTGATCTTTCTCTTTTCTGTCTGCTCTCATCTCTCCTCCGAGTCTGCAGTTGAAACTGGGTGCTGGCGAATCTGAGTGGAGGGCAGTCCGAATAACGTTATCACCGTGGATTGCAATATGATAGTATATAGTTGAAATCACATTCTCTGCAAGGGTGATTTTTTTGTCCAGCATTCTGCGTTGACCTCTGGCGCAGGATTTCATATTTTTCAATGCAGCTTTGCCTCCGGCAAATCTGAAATATTTTTGCCCCAGAGCGGGCAAAAAAAGGAGAGTTTGCCAGATTGAAACTCTATGAAGTCTTGTTTTATAGCCAGATGAGGAGCATCCATTGCTCCTTGAGGAGGGGACTATGACCGAGGAATCTGAACGCAGGTATACGTCGTTTCAGGAAGAAATTGAAGATCTTTCGGATGAAGAAATCGAGGAGGCGATTTTGGACCGGGTGCTGGACCTGGGGGAGGTGGAAACCGAGAACCTCTACCTTCAGTGTCAGGACGGGATTGTGTCAGTAGAGGGTCTGTTACCCACCGCTTCACAGTATCAGGCATTAATAAGTCTCTTGCGCGACGAGCTCAACCTGGAGCATGTGGTGGACAGGGTGCGCATACAGGATGAGGTCCTGTTCGGTGATGATGAAGATATGGAGCCGCGAATTCCGGAAGAGGAATAACCACTTCGGGGTCCTTTGTTCTTGTTTTCAGATAAAAGGCCATGTATATTTTTTTGTATCTGTTCCCACGAACCTCAAGGAGGCGGATATGAGAATACGTTTTTGTCTGGGATGTCTGGTGTTTTTGTTCTGTCTTGGCAGCGGCGCCCAGGTGCTTGCCCACTGCGAAATCCCGTGTGGGATCTATGATGATGCCATGCGCGTGTCCATGCTCAAGGAACATGTAGTGACCATTGAGAAAAGCATGAATACCATTATGGACCTGGAAAAGGACAAAGACAAAAATATGAATCAGCTGGTACGCTGGATCATGAACAAGGAGGATCACGCCAATCAGTTCCAGGAAATCGTTTCCCAGTACTTTTTGACCCAACGCATCGGCCTGGACAGCAAAGACTCCACCCAGAAAGTGGAAGTCCTGCACAAGATGCTGGTTTATGCCATGCGCTGCAAGCAGAGTACTGATACTGAGCATGTTCAGACCCTGCGAAAGCTCATCAAAGAGTTTGAGGAGCTGTACTTCGGCCACTCCCATGACTAGGGTCGTGCCGTATCTCACATGTCGCAAAGAAGAACCCTCCCCTCACCCCTCCCTCCGGCCCAAAGCGGCTACAGGGAGGGGAACCAGAGAAAGAGTGGATTGCTTCTGCGTAGCGGCAA
>JBKHIL010000360.1:0-2707 GCA_046538645.1 Desulfovermiculus sp. | reverse complement strand
TTTCGGAAATCTGTACCTTCCAGACACGCTTCAGGATTTTCTCCTGGGGGATGAAGTTGTCCTGGTCCTGGTCGTAGGGGAGGACAACCAACATGTCATTCTGTTTGAAGCCGATATCGATACAGGCTATGAACTTGCCCTCCAGCATGGCCTCTACTCCATATTTGTCTTTGTCATGGATCCTGAAGCACCGGATCTCTTGAATGCAATGATTTTTGCCGTGGGGCTCCCCTGCGCAAAGGATATCGATTTATCCGGGATCGAGAGCTTTTTCCTGAATGAAGACGAGGACATCTGGGGTCTTGTGGACTTGAGCCAGGTGGAGATCACCAGGGCAGGCCCTTTTTACCTGGATTTCATCCTGTTTGACACTGAACAGGAACCTGAATTCCCTCTCTCTTTTTCCGAACTGCTCTGAATCCTGTTCATGGTGATCCACACCTGGGTCATTATTCTGTCTCGCGAATCAGGATTTTGTGTACGAGGCCGGGGCGGCAGACAGAGATCAGATGTCAGGCGTCAGAGGTCAGGAAGAAAAAGCAAAAAGAGGAATTGACGCTAAAATTGTAGACAAGGAGAGACGGCGCAAGTACAAGATCAGCCGGGTGGATCGCTTCCGCTACCGCACCCGCTACTTCACTAGCGACTACGACCAAGGACTGTGCTTCTTCGGGCCAGGCAGGGCTCACATCCTGCTGAGTTTGTCTGTGGTTGTCGTCCCGGGGTGTGCCCCGCCCCAGTGTAATCGCCCATGCGCACAAAGGCCAGGAGAGAGGGGCTCTCTCGGTCATTGGCCACGCGGGCGATCCCGGCCAGAGATGCCCCATGCTCCTTTGCTGCTGCAATAATCCGCTGTTCTTTGTGTATGGGCATAGGACCTCTTGAAGGTAAGATAAGCAATCTTTAAGAGTGCAGGTGTTTGCAAGAGGCAGGTTAGCGCCTCTTTTGGTTTGCAGTTATCCAGGATTGCCTTCTTTTCCCTTCTTACGCGGGCATTCATGCTTCTGGGTATGACGGAATTCTATAGAAACGAATAAATGCATTGCAGAACACGTTGAGTGCATCAAATTATTGATGATGAAAAAGCAGGGGCATATCAAAAAAACGGGCTTTCTCTCACCAGACCACAAAATATGTGCCGGTCCCCAAGGCCAGGATGACGAAAACCATGGCGATTAGGGCGATGAGCCCGTCCCGGGCGGTCAGGGATAAACCAAAGGCGGTCAAGGAGACACCAGCGATATTGGCGCTGAAGGGAATCATTTCCATCAAGGGCATGGCGCCTGCGATGATCATGCACACCACCGCAATGGTCTGTAAGCGGGAATCTGAGGTCAATATCAGGTAGCGCGGCTTTGAGAAGCGGTCCAGGAACCGGGCCACCGGTCTTATCCAGGCCAGCGCTTTGCAGAAGCGGCCCCGCGCAATAGACCGCTTGAGCATCCATTGGGGCAACCAGACATGTTTCCGTTTGCACAGCAGCTGCCCCGCGGTCAACATCACTAGTATTCCCATGAGGGTAGGCATCCCCGGGATATCGCCGATCAGGGGGGCAAGCGTGATCAGTCCCGCCAGAAGCAGTATCGGGCCGAATGAGCGGCTTCCCAACAAATCAAGGACCATGCCCACGGAAACCCGATCAGCTTCATTGGCAGCCTGTTCCGCTCTGTCAAGCAGTTGCTCAACGCTTGTGGATTCCTGGTGCATGTTCATTCCACCAACCCCGTTTTTGAAAGCCTCCTGCTGGAATAATCTTTTATCAAAATTACGCGGGAGATAACCTCAGCCCCGGACGGCCAAGCCAGCGGCCAGGCTTGAGTCTTGTTCAAGCTCTATTTGAGCAGATGTCGTTTCATGAAAAGCAGGGAATATTAAGGGACTGGCACTTGACTCTTTCTTCGGTTCTGGAGACTCAATAAACGAGTCCGCGGATATGGCAGATATAAACATATGACTGTGACAGTTTGGAGTTGAGTGGTGCGGCCTGCAAGCGGAGTGGCCAAACTGTCAAAGACCGCACCATTGAAGCTGATTACAGGCAGAGCATGAAGGCCACCAGATCTTTTTTCTCCTGATCAGATAGGTCGAGTTGCAAAACGAGATTGAAAAACTCCACTGTATCGGCAAGAGTCAGAAGTCTTCCATCATGATGATAGGGAGGAGAGTCCTTGATCCCCCGGACAGTGAAGGCTTTGATCGGACCGTCTGGAATGGAGTAGTGGTCATTGATCATCTCGGGCTTGTAGAAACGCTCAAGGCGAAGATCCTGCATTTCATGGTTGGTGTAGGATGGTGCCGGGTGGCAGTCACCGCAACCGGCCTTGCCGAAAAAGAGTTCTTCCCCGCGAATTTCCTGCTTTGTCGCCCGATCTTTAATCAGTCGTCCGTCCGGATCGAGCTTTGGAGTCGGGGGAAAATCGAACATATTCTGCATTTGGGCCATCATGGCCACCTGGCTTGCTCTGTCAGGCAGGTTGACCCCTTTTTTGGCAGCAATAACGTGGTCTCCGTCAAAGTAGGCGGTTCGCTGCTCAAATTCAGTAAAGTCTTCTACTGAACGTAATGACCTCTTTGAGCCATGGATCTGATGGTTGTACATTCCGCGCAAGCTGACAGTGTCCAGCCTCATGCGTGCAGCCTGGGGCCGTGTGTCAGGATCTTTGGTGTTCAGGAAGGATTGAGAATCAAAGTTATCTTATGATAGCTT
>JBKHIL010000359.1:0-2707 GCA_046538645.1 Desulfovermiculus sp. | reverse complement strand
GTGGTGGTGGCCAATTCCATTATCGGCTTTGCCACCGAACGGCAGTCGGAAAAGGCTATCGCTTCCTTGCAGAAACTCGATCCACCTCCGGCCCGGGTGCTGCGCAATGATCACAAGACCTCCATTCCGGCAGCTGATCTTGTTCCTGGAGATATCCTCCTCCTGCAGCCCGGGACATACGTAGGGGCTGATTCTCGAATCATCCAGGCTGAAAACCTGACTGTGGACGAATCTATTTTGACCGGGGAGAGCCTGCCGGTGGAAAAGGTGAGCAAGGCCTTGGCCAAAAAGCATCTTCCGGTTGCAGAGCGAACCAATATGGCTTTTATGGGCACTGTGGTCACCGGCGGGCATGGTTGGGCTGTGGTTGTGGCCACCGGCCAGGATACAGAAATGGGACAGTTGTATTGGCATCTGACCCAAACCGAGCGGCCCAGGCCGCCGATTGAAAGCAAACTGGCCCGGACCGGGGATCAGCTGGTTGGCTTGTGGTGCGGGATCTGCGGAGCGGTCTTTCTTATGGGACTCATCCGCGGCTTTACTGTCTGGAATATGCTGGGCCTGTCTGTCTCCCTGGCCGCGGCGGCTGTACCCGAAGGTCTGCCAGCTGCTTCCACCACAACTTTTGCCCTGGGTATCAAGCGAATGCGGGCGCAGGGAATTATTATTCGCCAGCTGGAGGCAGTGGAGACCCTGGGCTCAGTGCAGACTGTGTGTTTTGACAAGACAGGGACCATTACCCGCAACCAAATGCATGTGGAAGAGATTTTTTGCGGTGGCCGGCGTATTGTGCATACAGAAAATCGCCTGGTTGAAGATACACATCAGGTCCAGGCCTGGGAGGATCCGGCCCTGCACCAGATTTTGACCGTCGGCTCCCTGTGCAGCCAGGTCAAGATCAATGGCCAGGGGGAAGAGAAGTCTGAGCTTCAGGGCTCCCCCACGGAAAACGCCTTGGTCCGCCTGGCCCTGGAACAGGGACTGGATGTGCAAGGCCTGCGCAAAAAGCATGCCCTGATCCAAGTCAATCACCGCTCCCAAAAAATCCAGATCATGAGTACCCTGCACGCAGCTCCGCAAGGAGGCTATCTGCATGCCCTGAAGGGCAGTCCCCTGGAAGTGCTTGAATTGTGCCAGGAACAATTCACAGATGGTCAGGTGAGTCCTTTGCGGCAGGCGGACATGGAAGCCATCCGGGCTGAAAACGCATGTATGGCCCAGAAGGGCTATCGGGTCCTGGGCTTTGCTACCCGTTCTGTGGCCAAGACCCGGGATATGAGCAAAAAGAACGGATTTGTCTGGCTGGGTCTTGTAGGCATGGCTGATCCTCTGCGGGAAGGAGTGGCTGAGGTTGTCCAGGCCTTTCACCGGGCCGGGATTGCCACGGTGATGATTACCGGTGATCAGCGCTTGACCGCGGAGACTGTGGCCAGGCAGCTCAACCTGAGCGGACAAAAGCCTTTGCAGATCATGGATGCAGGGGAAATGGAGGCCTTAAGCGACGAGGAGTTCAGCCGACGCGCTGCCGGGGTGCATGTCTTTGCCCGGGTCAGCCCGGCCCATAAGCTGAAAATCGTTCAGGCCCTGCAAAGCCGGGGCCGCATAGTGGCCATGACCGGGGACGGCATAAATGACGGGCCGGCCTTAAAGGCTGCGGATGTTGGCATTGCCATGGCCGACGGTGGAGCGGATGTGGCCCGGGATGTGGCTGACGTCATTTTGGAATATGACCATCTGGATTCCATGATCCAGGCCATCATTGAGGGCCGGACCACATATACCAATATCAAGAAATCGGTCCACTTCTTCCTGTCCACCAATTTCAGCGAAACCATGCTCATGTCCGGGGCCATTGCCGCCGGGGTCGGTTCCCCCCTGACCTCCATGCAGCTGCTGTGGATCAATCTCATCTCCGATATTTTCCCCGGCCTGTCCCTGTCCATGGAACCACAGGATCCGGATGTTCTCAACCAGCCCCCGCGGGATCCCCAGGCCCCCCTGTTCAGTACAGGCGACTACCTGAGAATGGCCAGGGAATCCGGAGTGATCACGGTCAATGCCATGGGGGCGTATACTTTCGGCCTGCTCAAATACGGACCCGGACTGCATGCCGGAGCGTTGGCTTTTCATTCTTTGACTTTATCTCAGCTCATGCATGCCTATTCCTGCCGCAGCCAGAGCCGTCTGGGCAGCAGGCCGAAAAAGAGCAACCCCTGGCTGCACGCAGCAGTTGGAGGTTCTATCGGGCTGCATATGCTGACCATGATTGTCCCCGGACTGCGAACCTTTCTCAACCTGACCCCACTGCGCCTGGCCGACCTGGGAGTTATTGCCGGCAGCACTCTGGCCTCACTGGGGTTGAACGAAGTGCTTAAAGGTCAGGACAAAGGGGGCTCCGCAGCAGTCCAGTTGCAGAAAACGGCATCAGGGGAATACAGTGTCTTTTCTGCAGATGAGATGAGAAAATCTGGGGCAGCCAGTTCATTCTTCAATCACCGCACACTGCAGAACAATATAGTTTCCCCGGGCGGGGCACATTGAGACATTTTCCCAAGTCAGCCTTGCCTAAGGCAAAGCTGACATATTTTTTGCCGGGGACAAGCATGCCCAAAAGTCCTATGCCGTCTATAAGAAACGAACTGATCCATGCCCTAACTCAGGAAATTGGCAACCGTCTGGAGGTGGTTCACCATATTCCCGGCCGCAT
>JBKHIL010000358.1:0-2712 GCA_046538645.1 Desulfovermiculus sp. | reverse complement strand
ACAGGGTAGATCCAGGACCCAAGGCCCGGTTTGGGCCGGTGGAGATTAAAGGCTTGAGCCGGGTCAAAGAGAGCTATGTCCGGGACAGGATCCCCTGGAACACAGGAGAACTCTATGCCCCCCAAGCAGTCCGCAATCTCAAAGACTCCCTGCTCAAAACCGGCCTTTTCAATATGGTCCAGGTAGAGCATAAGGATTCGGTCGATGATCAAAACCAATTGCCAATGACCGTAACGGTCCGGGAAGTTGATCACAAGCGGATCAGCCTGCGACTGGGCTATGAAACCGATACCGGCCCCCAGGGCAAGGCTGCCTGGGAACACTTAAATCTGGGGGGAAAAGGCAGAAATTTGCGCTTTGAATTGGAAGGCTCTGAGATAAAACAAGAAGTACTAACCCGTTACACCCAGGAGAATCTGGCTGACAAAGACCTGGATCTCGTCCTCAAGGGATCTATATTCCGGGAAGATTTGGACGCCTACACCAGCACTGGCGGCAGAATGTCCTCCCACCTGGAACATCAATTCCATCCCAATCTGCGCCTTGGGGGGGGACTGGAATACAAAGGCAGTCGCGTCAAGGACACCAAAGGAGATAAAGCCTTTCACCAGCTCTCCCTGCCTGCCTTTGCCGACTGGGATACGCGAAACGACATCTTAGACCCCAGGCAGGGAACCAATCAAAGCCTGTATCTGACCCCCATGTTCGGATTTCTGGGAGAAGAGTTTTCATTGCTCAAATCCAGCTTGAGCTCGCATTGGTATTTTGATCTCCTGCCGGAAAAAGGCCGGGGCGTTCTGGCCCTGCGCGGAAAACTGGGCTCCATCAGCGCCTCAGATACAGCTGATGTCCCGGCAGACGAGCGCTGGTATGCCGGGGGTGGCGGCTCCATCCGCGGCTACCCGTACCAGGAGGTCGGCCCTTATCAGGACAAAGATCCCTTTGGAGGCCGCTCCCTGCTGGAGGTTTCGGCTGAATTCCGCTGGAAGTGGACTCCGAAAATCGGGAGCGTGGCATTCGTTGATGCCGGGAACGCCTTTGACTCCTCCTTTCCCGACCCCGGAGACAAATTATTCTGGGGGGCCGGGGTCGGTATGCGCTACTATACCGGCATCGGCCCCCTGCGCCTGGATGTTGCCTTCCCCTTGACCAGTGATGAACATATAGACGATAATTTTCAAGTCTATATAAGTCTGGGACAGTCCTTTTGACCACAGCCTCGTATAAAACGAGGCCTTGCTGAGTCCGTCATTCCCGCGCAGGCGGGAATCCAGACCAGACCAAAGGCATCATGAGAAATACAAGATCACGATTTACAAAGATTTTACTCATAACCCTGGCCCTGCCGATTGTCTTCCTCCTCCTCACCTTTGGACTCCTCCAGACCAGTGCGGTCAAAAACCTCATTGTTGAGAAAGTCAACAGTCTGGATCTGGAGGGAGTGGATATTGAGCTGGAGAATCTGGGCGGCCTCCTCCCTTTTCAAATCCGGCTGCAGCGTTTGTCTGGCTATGACCGCCACGGACAGTTTGTAGAGGGGCAAAACCTCAAGCTGGATATCTCCCCCTGGCCTCTGCTCAGAGGCAGGCTGGAGATAGATCGGCTGTCCATAGAGGAACTGGACCTGATCCGCCAGCCGCAGCTGCCGGGCAAG
The DNA here is from genome assembly GCA_046538645.1 of Desulfovermiculus sp. Classification (GTDB taxonomy): domain Bacteria; phylum Desulfobacterota; class Desulfovibrionia; order Desulfovibrionales; family Desulfothermaceae; genus Desulfovermiculus. The sequence goes on along the minus strand of JBKHIL010000358.1, from coordinate 1,058 downwards.
GAGCAAACCACACCAAAACCCGAAGCTGAGCCGTCCACAGGCTTTAATTTGCCCTTTTCTGTCTTGGTGCACGAAATTGACATCCCCGGCCTGTCCCTGGGTCCTGACCTTCTCGGTCAACAGGCGGAGCTGGCCTTGTCCGCAAAAGGGAGCTGGCAATCCATGACGCAGTGGGACATGCTCTGCGATCTGGAACAAACCGATACCCGGGGTCTTGATCTGCACGTGGCCGCCGGCATGCAGGGGAGCGATCCCCGCCTGGATGTGGACGTGGATTTTCAGGACCAGCCGGACGGTCTGGCCCTGAGCCGGCTTGGACTTGATCTGCCGGGTCCATTGAGGCTGCGTATTCAGGGGAGCGGACCCTTTGCCGACTGGAAGGGGAAAATGCACCTTGACTCGGACGGACAGGCCCTGGCTGAGACTGATCTCGGTCTGCAAGCCGGCTTAAAACAGATTCAATTCACAGCACAGGCCGATATCCAGCCTGAACCTTTATTACCAAAGACCTTGGTCCCGGTTCAGTCTTCCTTGCAGACCGTGAACTTTTCTGTCCTGGGTACAGTCGGAACAGATTTCACTCAGGCCTCGATCCAAGAATTGCGTCTCTCTTCTGATCTGGCCCGCATAGAATTTACGGGCCAAACAGATCTCAAGGCCAAGACAGGACAGGGGTCCGGCTCACTTGAACTTCAAAGGCTTACGGCATTGGAACCCATGCTGGGCACCCCTTTATCCGGTGCAGCCCGCCTGGATTTCCAGGCCCAAGGCCCTTGGAACGACCCGGAACTTGTTTTCAAGGCCGGCATAGAAGATCTGACCATAAATGACCTGGGGCTCGAACAGGCCGAGTTGACCCTGCATCCCCAGCTGAGCACATCAGATGCCGGCCAGCTGGAGCACGTCCAGATCAAAGGAGAACTTCAATCCTCGACCATACACAAGGACAGCGTTCCCCTGCTTCCCGGACCGCTGCATGCCACTCTGGACTCCAGTCTGGATCTGTCCGGACCCGACCTGGATCTTACCTCCTTGCACCTCTCCCTGCCGGGAATACA
>JBKHIL010000357.1:0-2718 GCA_046538645.1 Desulfovermiculus sp. | reverse complement strand
CCACCTGCCGGTTGCGGCTCAAATCACCGGTACAGGTCAGGACCAGATCCCCCAGGCCGGAAAGGCCCATAAACGTTTGGGCACTGGCCCCCAGGGCCTCCCCGAGCCTGGACATCTCGGCCAGACCCCTGGTAATCAAGGACGCCCGCGCATTGGTCCCAAACTCCAGGCCATCACAAATACCCGTAGCTATGGCCATGACGTTTTTCAAGGCCCCGCCCAGCTCCACCCCCCGGTAGTCTTTACTCAGATAGACTCGAAAATATTCTGTGGACAGTGCATTCTGCAGCTCGGCCCCCAAATCCGGATCTGCAGTACCCAAAGTGACCGCCGTGGGCAGCCTTTGGCTGACTTCCCGGGCAAAAGAAGGTCCGGAAAGGACTGCATACCTGGGATCAAGATCTCCCAATTCTTCATGGACCACCCCGGACATGGGCCTTAAGGAATCAATTTCGATTCCTTTACTGCAGCAAACAATGACCGGATTTGAGGTCAGGGAGGTGTACATCTGGCTTAGGATTGGGCGCAGAAATTGGCAGGGCACGGCCATGAGCACATAGCTGGCATGGTTCAGGGACTCGGCCAAATCCGAGGATACGGCCAGTGTGTGGGGCAGTTTTACGTCGGGCAGGAACCAGGTGTTTATCGATGTTTCTTTGATAATGGCAGCCAGTTCCGTTTCCCTGACCCACAAAGAAGTGGATATTCCTTTGTCCGCGACCACACCTGCCAGTGTCGTGCCCCAAGCTCCGGCCCCAACAACAGTTATTTTCATGATCCCACCTGTACAAATAATGCTGATGCAGACACAATGCAGACCTGCCCCGTGAGGCAGAGCTGACCTGTAATGTTCATCCCTCATCTTCTGCCTTCAGATACCGGGAAGTGAATGCAAGGTCAAGGCAACAACTTGCATGGGAGGCAGTAAAAAGGTAAAAACTGTCCAAGGGCGGACAAAACAGCTTATATCAAGGAGCACACGTCCTTACTGTCAATGACCCCTGAAAGGCTATAAGCATTCGGCCCCCTCTTCCAAAAGGCTGCCCCATGCATGCACACAACGATCGCCCTTTTGATTCCACTGAACAAGGCATTCTCCGCCTGGTGCAGGGTACACTGCCCGATTCGCCCACCCCGTTTGCAGCTATTGCCAAACAATTAGGTGTATCCGAAGCACAGGTTTTGTGCCTCTTGCAAGAGCTCAAAAGCCAAGGCATTATACGCCGTTTTGGAGCCACCTTGCGTCATCAGGAGGCTGGTTACGATTGGAATGTCATGGTCGCCTGGCAGGTCCCAAGCTCCCGGGATATGGAGGAGGTGAGCCGGACCATGTGTGCCCGTCCGGAGATAACCCATTGCTATCAACGCCGGAACTGCCCGGAATGGCCGTTTAATCTCTACACTATGATCCACGGCCGAAGCGAGGCCGACTGCAAAAAGGTGGTCGAGCAATTGCGGGACCAGACCGGCCTGGAGAATTTTGAACTCCTCTTCAGCCACCAGGAGCTGAAAAAGACCTCAATGCAGTATTTTTAACCTATGGAGGTTCATGGACATGAGCATATCAGCAGAACTTTTCTCCACAGCCCAAAAGCTCATCCCCGGCGGGGTAAACAGTCCAGTCCGGGCCTGCCAGGGGGTCCACACTGACCCTCTTTTCATCCGTCAGGGCAAGGGAAGTCACATAGTCTCGGAAGACGGCCAGGAGCTCATCGACTATGTCATGTCCTGGGGCCCGCTGCTCTTGGGACATTGTCCACAAGAGGTCATAGACGCAGCGCACCGGGCTGTAGACCTGGGGGCCAGCTTCGGCGCTCCCTGCAGACAGGAGATCACCCTGGCCGAGCTCATCACCCAGGCTCTGCCCGGGGTGGACATGGTCCGCATGGTGAACTCCGGCACAGAAGCGACCATGACTGCACTGCGTCTGGCCCGGGCCTTTACCGGTCGGAGCAAGGTTTTGAAGTTTATTGGCTGCTATCATGGTCATGTGGACAGCCTCCTGGCCCAGGCCGGATCCGGAGTAGCTACTCTGTCTCTGCCCGGGACCCCGGGTGTGCCGGAGCATACAGTCCAGGACACCTTGCTCGCGCCTTACAATGACTTCCATGCTGTCCAGGACCTCTTTGCGAGGCATGGATCCGATATCTGCGCTGTAATTGTTGAGCCTGTGGCCGGAAACATGGGCCTGGTCCCTCCCCAGCCCGACTTTCTGCCTGGCCTGCGCCGCATCACCCACGAACACGGCAGTCTGCTCATCTTTGACGAGGTGATCACCGGGTTTCGCATGGACTACGGAGGAGCCCAGACCATGTTCGAGGTCACTCCGGATCTGACCTGCCTGGGAAAAATCATTGGCGGCGGTTTTCCGGTGGGTGCATTCGGAGGGAAAAAAGAAATCATGCAACACTTGGCTCCCTGCGGGCAGACCTATCAAGCCGGCACCCTGGCCGGAAACCCTGTGGCCATGGCTGCAGGCGCAGCCACTCTGGCTGTGCTCAAGCAAAAAAACTACGATCACTTGGCCCGGAGGACAAAACAATTTGCCACTGAACTCAAAAACATCCTGCAAGAAAAGGGGGCGCCGGTGTCCCTAAATTGTCTGGCTTCAGCCTTCACCCTCTTTTTTACCCCAAGTGAGGTCACGGACTTTGAAACAGCCAAGACAGCAAATACCGGCCTGTTTGCCCATTTTTACCGGCACATGCGCTCCGAAGG
>JBKHIL010000356.1:0-2725 GCA_046538645.1 Desulfovermiculus sp. | reverse complement strand
AGTACCGGAATGACGGAAGGGGGTAACTCAAAGTTTCTTTCTTGATCAAACTGGCGGTCACAGCCAGCGGCGGCGCTGAACACCGAACCGATAACCGATAACTGATAACTCATTTACAGCTCTTTCACATTGGTCAGGGCCTGCAAGGCAGACAGGCGGTCCTGGCTGTGCATGATGGAGGTCCCGATCAGGCAGGCGGCGTACCCCAGACCGGCCATTTCTTCAATCTGAGAGCGGGCAGACAGCCCGCTGGCGCAGATCCAGAGCTCGGAGTTTTCTTTGTACTTGATGAGCCGGTGGTGCCGGTCTGGATCCAAATGGAGGGTATCCAGATCCCGGCTGTTGACCAGGATGATTCTGGCTCCCAGCTCCTTGGCTGCAGCCAGATCCTGGAGGTCAAAGACCTCGACGACCGGATCCAGACCTGCGCTCAGCCCAGACTGGTATACCAGGCGTAAGCCTTCGCTGTCCCGGGCAAACAGGCGGGCGATGAGCAAAAAGGCGGATGCCGGAGTGGCCGCGGTTTCGCTCACCTGTATGGGGTCAATGATAAAATCCTTGCGCAGCAAAGGAAGCCCTGTTCCCGCCAGGGCGGCCAGAGCCCGGGGGCTGGAGCCGAAGAAACGGCGGTCGGTCAGTACGGACACAGCCACAGCCCCGCCCTGGACAAAGAGCTCTCCCGCCTGTTTTGGGGACAGATCAGGGGCGATGGGTCCTTGACTGGGAGAGGCGGGCTTGTATTCGGCGATCACAGCTCCCGGTCCGGACTGGTTCAGGGTTGAGGCCAGAGACGGGGTGCGCGCTGAACAGGGCAGGGGCGGGCCGTATCGGGCGAAACTCTGCTTGAGTTCGGCCACTTCTTCTTCCTTAGCCTGCACAAAACGTTTGAGCATATTTTGCGATTTGTTTGGAATATGATGAGCTGTCTGGGTCATGAGAGGAATCCTTCAAAACTTACACGTTCATTCAAATACAATAAAGGCCGCCTTTCAGGAAGAAACGCGGCCTTTATTACGCTGGGGACCAGCGGCTGGTCACGGTTCTTCCCCGGATTGTGAACCAGTCCACCACCAGGCGGCCATGTCCTGCAAAAGATCGAGCTCTCCGGCTGCAGCCAGGTTCAAAAAGCGGCGGAATTGGCGGACAGCGTCCTGACTGTAGGGATTGGCCTCAAACAGGGTCTGAAACAAATCACCGTCCTGGGTGAGCATTTTTTGGGCTGCTTGCAGGCGGCGCTGAAACGAGGGAGTAATAAACTCCGTAATGTTCTCGTCCTGGGCCACAGAGGCCAGATAGGAGATGGTGGTTACAAAATTCAGGCTTTGGATCCGGGCCATGGCCTGATCGTGGATTTTGGCTGTGGTGACAAAGGGGTCGAATCCCAACGTAATGAAAAGATTATGCATTATATCACAGGCGGTCTGATCACGGCCGGGAATCAGAGCCACCTTGAGCCCGGTCTCTGGCTCAGGCTGGGGCCCGAACAGGGGATGGGTGCCGACCACCGGGCCGGGATGGCTGGCGAGCATCAGGCTCAGCGGATACTCCTTAACAGAGCAGATATCGGCCAGAATGGCCTCAGCTTTGATATAAGGGCCGATTCGTTCCAAGACCCCGGGCATGGCCTCAATGGGGACAGCCAGAAGAACCAGGTCGGAGCCGGCCAGGTCTGATTCAGACTCCTCCGGCAGCAGGGGCTGGTCAAAGGTACATACGCTCAGGCCATGCTCGTGCATGCGGGTGAACAGGAGCCGGCCCATTTTGCCCCGGGCCCCGATCAGACTGATTTTTTCTATCCTGTTCATACCAAAGCTCACAATGCGCTCTCCCGAACCTTTTCCCAGGCATCCCAGAATCCGGGAAAGGACTTGGCCACACACGCCGGCTGATCCAACTCGACCTCAATGCCGGCCAGTTCCAGGAGAGAGAGACTCATGGCCACCCGATGGTCCCCATAGGTGCAGAACCGGATTTTCTCACCCCTGGGCAGGGGCCGGGGGGTAATGCTTAAACTGTCCCGGTCCAGGTCCACCCGGGTACCGATGCGGGCCAGCTCAGTGGCCATAGCCTGGGCCCGGTCACTCTCCTTGAGGCGCAGATGGGCCACATTGGTTATCCGGGTCGGAGACTTGGCCAGGGCGGCCAGAACAGTCACCGTTGGGACCAGGTCGGGACAGGAGCCCATGTCTGTCTCTAATCCTTTGAGTTCAGCCGGGGTAATGGTTATGTCCCGGCCGGCAATCCGGGATGGGGCTCCCATGGCCTGTAAGATGTCCATGATTTTGCGGTCTCCCTGCCTGGATCCGGGATCCAGACCGCGCACAGTCACCCCCTGGGGGTGGAGCAGGCCGGCGGCCAGGAAATAGGAGGCATTGCTCCAGTCCCCTTCGACGTGAAAATTTCCCGGAGTGTACGGTCCCTGGCTGACCACGAAACGGGTCTGGTTAGGAATGATCTCGGTCAGTGAGGTCCAGTCCGCGTTCACCCACTCTGCAAAATCGGTGCGGGTCTGGACCTGTACCAGGCGGCCAAAGTTTTGCATGACCTGCAGGGTCAGGGCCACATAGGGCCAGGAGAGAACTGTGTCTCCGGTTACATTGATGATCATCTCTGAACGGGCGTACGGAGCGGCCAAGAGCAGACCGGAGAGGTATTGGCTGGATTGTTCCAGGGTGATGTTCACCTGATTTCCGCTCAAACCATGGGGAGTGAGGACAAAGGGCGG
>JBKHIL010000355.1:0-2741 GCA_046538645.1 Desulfovermiculus sp. | reverse complement strand
CTTTGCTGCAAGAGGAGCATGTCGGCCAGGACGAGACTGACCATAGCCTTTAAAACCGGGATAATGCGGGGAATGGCGCTTACATCGTGTCGGCCTCTGGTGGTGAAGGTTATTTCCTCTCCCTGATCGTTGACTGTCTGTTGCGGCAGGTCGATGGACGGAATGGGCTTGACAGTGGCCCGGGTCACAATGGGCTGGCCTGTGGATATGCCCCCAAGGATGCCCCCGGCGTTATTCTGGATGAAGCCCTCACGGCGCAAGGGATCATTGTTCTGACTGCCCATAAGTTCGGCTGCATCACGTCCGGCTCCGATCTCAACAGCCTTGACCGCTCCAACTCCCATAAGGGCAGAGGCCAGTCTGGCGTCGAGCTTGTCAAAGACAGGCTCACCCAGGCCGGGGGGGACATTGTGGGCTGTAATCTCTACCACTCCTCCAATGCTGTCTCCCATCTTGCGGACTTCCTCGACTTTGTTCTGCCACAGTTCGAGCACTGAGGGGTCGGGGGCGAAATAGGGACGGTCCAGGGCCTGGTCCGGGGAAATGACCTCAGCCTGAATGCCGCCCAGTTCCCGGGTATAGGCCACGACATTGATGCCGAAAGTGCTCAGGAATTTTTGGGCTACAGCCCCGCCCACCACCCGGCAGACGGTCTCCCGGGCCGAGGCCCGTCCGCCACCGCGATGATCCCGGACCCCGTATTTCTTTTTGTACGTATAATCGGCATGCCCTGGGCGGTACAGGTTTCGCAAGTGATCGTAATCCTTGGATCGCTGATCTTGATTGGGGATCACAAATCCAATGGATGTCCCGCTTGTCAGGCCTTCAAAGATCCCGGACAGTATCTGGACCTGGTCCCCCTCTTTGCGGGGTGATGTGGAGAGACCCTGACCGGGTCTGCGTTTGTCCAGTTCTTGCTGGATGTCCTCCTCGCTCAAAGAAAGGCCGGCCGGACAGCCGTCGATCACTCCGCCCAGACTCAAACCATGGGATTCGCCAAAGGTTGTCAGCCGGAAAAAGGTGCCGAATGTATTGCCGGGCATATCAATCGTCCTTGGTTAGCAGCCATTGCCAGTGACTGTGATACTTCAAGTAATATCATCTATCACTTTTCCATCCACAGGGTAAAGAGCTGGTCCAGACTTTGTGCATCCAGGGCTGGCTGATCATACATTCCCCGCAGGCTGCGTTGACGCCAGGCCTCATAAAGCATGATGGCCCCTGCAACTGAGACGTTCAAACTCTCCACCATTCCCTGCATGGGGATGTATACTTCTCCATCCAGGCAGGACGACAGTTCAGGGCTCAGCCCACGGTGTTCATTGCCCAGGACAATCGCTGTGGGCAGGGTCAAGTCGTGGGTGTGAACAGGAACGGCCCGAGGACCGAATCTGGCCCCCAGCAAGACCATGGATCTGGATTTAAGTTCGGAAACCAAATCCTCAGCCCGGGTAAATTTTTCCAGGCTCACCCATTTTTGGGCTGAAGCTGAACTCTTGCGCCCCGGTCGGGGAAACTCCTCATCCGTGTAGTACAAGAAGACGCTGCCCACACCAAAGGCATCACAGCTGCGCAACACAGCGGACACATTATGCGGATCGTGAATGTTGTCCATGACCAGGGTCAGATCAGGCTGGCGGCGGTTCAGGACATCGGCGATCCTATTTTTCCGGCGGTCAGTTCTTTGGCGCATGGTGTTTTATGAAAGACTGAAGTCTTAGGGAAAAGCTGCAGCTCCCTGCCAACAAGGTTGAGGAATGTCTTCCAAAACCCGGGAATTGTCAATCGGAGGATTATTTCCCGGTATGTCCAAAGCCTCCGGTTCCCCTGCAAGTTGATGACAGGCTCGAAACAGAAAACAACTGGGCCTGTAAGGCGGGCATAAACAGCAGCTGGGCTATGCGCTGTCCCTTGAAAACGCGTCGTTCCGTACTGGATATGTTCAAAAGCGAGACTATGATTTCTCCCCGGTAGTCAGGATCTATCACCCCGACTCCCTGGCTGACCACTAATCCTTCCTTGGTCCCAAGTCCGCTGCGGGAAAAAATAAACCCGGCGATTCCCGGGGTCAGGATCTCAAAAGCAATGCCGGCTGAAATGGCCTTCCGCCTGCCAGGAGGCAAAAACACATACTCCTGATCAATACAGGCCTTTAAGTCCAGACCCACGGAATCGCTGGTACTGTAGGTCAAAGGCGAGTCTTCCCAGACCGGATGCAGATATTTGACATTGATCTGCACACCTGCGCTCATTGAGAAGCTCCAGAGAGTCTGGCCGCGTCCTGCTCAACCTTTGTTTTCATCTCCTGTCGGGCCTGTTCCAGGCGCTGAGCCAGATCAACGTCGTTCAGGGCCAGGATCTGGGCGGCCAGCCAGGCCGCATTTCTGGCCCCAGCTTTGTCCAAAGCCAATGTGGCCACCGGGAATCCCGGAGGCATTTGGACCGTTGACAGCAGAGCATCCATGCCCCCCAGGGAGGAAGCATTCAAAGGCACGCCCAGCACAGGCTTGCTGGTGGAGGCAGCCACTGCTCCGGCCAGATGGGCAGCCAGGCCGGCACCGCAAATAAATATCTGACATCCTTTTGATTCCAATTCGTAGACCAGTTCCTTGGTCCGTTCCGGGGTGCGGTGGGCGGAGGTAACGGTCATGTGATACGAAATCCTCAGCTGGTCCAGAACCGAGGCGCAGGCCTGCATAGTTTCCCGATCCGAAATGCTCCCCATAAATACAGCAACTTGG
>JBKHIL010000008.1:0-15736 GCA_046538645.1 Desulfovermiculus sp. | reverse complement strand
TATCTTGACAACGCTGAGCACACACGGCTAGTTCTGTGCCCGTTGTGGCCAGATCACGATACGGGCAGAGGCCTTAAGAGTCAATGTCTACACCCTGTTCATGACCAGAAAGATAAGACCTGCAAAGCGTATGGCCTTTATTCAATCATGGACTTTTTAAAGCCATGAAGATATACCACAACCGGATGGCAAAGAGAATTTTCAGTGCGAGAAGGGCTGAGGACGTATTCGTTCAGGGGGCCTTCCCGGCGAGGTGTTGAAGGCCTGATCAGGATAAAAGGACGTGGTGCGCACGTGGTCAAAGGGGGATTATGAAAACAAAATTTTTATTCGTAACCGGAGGAGTGCTCTCCTCTTTGGGCAAGGGGCTGGCTGCAGCCTCAATCGGGGCCCTACTGAAATCCAGAGGGTTGAGGGTAACCATACAGAAGCTCGACCCATATATTAATGTTGATCCTGGAACCATGAATCCTTTTCAGCATGGAGAGGTTTTTGTCACTGACGATGGGGCTGAGACCGATCTGGATCTTGGTCATTATGAGCGTTTCCTCGACGTGCCCATGGCCCAGTACAACAATTATACCTCGGGCAGTATCTATAACAAGGTGATTACCAAGGAACGGCGGGGCGATTACCTGGGAGGAACGGTCCAGGTCATCCCGCACGTGACGGATGAAATCAAAAAAGCGATTCAGGGAGTGGCCAGAAAGGACGAGGATGTGGCCATTATCGAGATTGGGGGCACGGTGGGAGACATAGAAGGCCTGCCTTTTCTGGAGGCCATCCGCCAGCTCCGTTCGGATCTGGGCAAAGAGAATGTATGCTATATTCATCTTACCCTGGTCCCTTATATGCGGGCGGCCGGAGAGCTGAAGACCAAGCCCACCCAGCACAGTGTCAAGGAATTGCGCAGCATAGGAATTCAACCTGACCTTATCCTCTGCCGTTCAGAGGTGGAGCTTGCGGACGAACTCAAAGCCAAGATCGCTCTGTTCTGCAATGTGGAGCAAGACGCGGTCTTTTCCGCAGTGGACCTGCAAAACATCTATGAGTTGCCTTTAGCCTTTTACAACGAGGGCTTGGACCAAAAAATCGCCATTATGCTCCGCTTGCCGGCCAAGAACCCCTCTCTCGCCCCCTGGCAGCATCTGGTGTATACCCAAAACAACCCCCAGGGCAGGGTAAAGATCGGAATCGTGGGCAAGTACGTGGATTTGAAAGAAGCATACAAGAGCTTACACGAGGCCCTGATCCATGGGGGGATAAGCAATATGGTCTCAGTGGAGCTGGTGTATGTGAGTGCCGAGGAGTTGAGCACAGAGGATGCGCCTGCCATGTTGCAGGGCCTGGATGGAATCCTGGTCCCGGGGGGCTTTGGCTACCGGGGAGTGGAAGGAAAGATCGTTGCCAGCGGCTATGCGCGGGAGCACAAGATTCCTTTTTTCGGCATCTGTCTCGGCATGCAGTGTGCTGTCATTGAGTTTGCCCGCAATGTCCTGGATCTGCCGGAGGCTAATTCCAGTGAATTTGTTCCTGATACTCCGGATCCCATTATTTACTTAATGACCGAGTGGTATGATTTTCGGACCAAGAGCATACAAATCCGGGACGAGGCCTCAGATAAAGGCGGCACCATGCGTCTTGGATCATACCCGTGCGAACTCAAGGATGGATCCAAAGCCAGACAGGCCTATGGATGTGCTCAGGTGGAGGAGCGGCACAGGCATCGGTATGAATTCAATAAGGATTATGCCCAGGCCTGCCATGAAGCTGGGATGATTCTCAGCGGCACCTCGCCGGACGAGGTACTCATAGAAATAGTCGAACTGGTCGAGCATCCCTGGTTTGTCGGCTGTCAATTCCATCCTGAATTCAAATCCCGGCCTATGCAGCCCCACCCCCTGTTTCGGGACTTTATCCGCGCAGCCAAGGAAAACAGATGATATCAATTGATCCAGAGGCAAGATCCATGTTTTTCATTGCCGGCCCGTGTGTCCTGGAGAGTCTGGACCTTGGCTTGACGGTGGCCGGGGAATTGTCCAATCTCAGTCAGCAGTTGGAAGTGCCCATTGTCTTCAAGAGTTCATTTGACAAGGCCAATCGGTCCTCACTGGCCAGTTTTCGAGGGCCGGGGCTGGACATGGGCCTTTCCTGGCTGGAAAAAATCAAGGCCGAAAGCGGGTTGCCGGTGACCACTGACATCCATGATCCGGCCCAGGCCGATCCTGTGGCCCAGGTTGCGGATGTGATTCAAATACCAGCTTTTTTATCCCGGCAAACAGATCTCCTGCTGGCGGCAGCCCGGACTGGAAAGATTGTGAATGTGAAAAAGGGGCAGTTCCTGGCGCCCTGGGATATGTCCGGTCCTGTAGAAAAGATCAGATCCACCGGAAACCGTTCTGTCTGGCTCACTGAACGGGGCAGCAGCTTCGGCTACAACAATCTGGTTGTAGATTACCGATCTATTCCGGAAATGAAAAAGCTGGACGTGCCGGTTGTCTTTGATGCCACCCATTCGGTGCAATTGCCCGGAGGTCATGGTCAGAGCTCTGGAGGGAACAGAGAATTCGTGCCCCTGCTGGCCCGGGCGGCAGTAGCCGCCGGATGTAATGGGGTGTTTATGGAAGTCCATCCAGACCCGGACCAGGCCCTGTGCGACGGTCCCAACAGCTGGCCTCTGGACCGGCTTCCCAACCTGCTTACTCAGCTTATAGCCCTGGCCGAGGTGCCCCATGTCTGCTGAGCAACTGGCCCGGGAGGTCAAAATGCTTATCTGCGATGTGGATGGAGTGTTCACTGATGGGGGGCTCTACTACGATGAGTCCGGGCGGGTGAGCAAGCGGTTCAATGTCCAGGACGGACTGGGGGTCAAGTTGGCCCAGAGCATGGGGCTGGAAGTGGCTGTGATCACCGGGCTGGAATCCGAGGCGGTCCGTCTGCGCATACTGGAATTGGGGATCCGCGAGTATCATGCCGGCCACAGAAAGAAAAAAGTAATCCTTGATGATATATGTCTGCGCAATGGGTTAAGCTATGCTCAATTGGCCTACTTGGGTGATGACTGGGTGGATGCTGTGCCCTTATCCCTGGTCCATTTGCCCATGGCTGTGGCCAATGCCCAGGAAGAAATCAAGGCCCTGTCCGCCTGGATCTCTCGTTTTCCTGGAGGAAACGGCGCGGTTCGGGATGCAATCCGGTTTATACTCAAGGCCCAGGGTACACTTCAGCAGGCATGGCAGCAATGGTCCCAGGTATCGGACGACGCGTGATCAGCTATGGGCTGGTCCTGCTTGTCTTGGCTGGAACAGCCTGGATCATCTGGATTCAGCTCTCAGATTCCAGCCCTTCTGTGCAGAAAGTATACGAGGATCTGGATGTGGCTGTGGAAGATCTGCGACTGGCCCAGGGGGGGGAAGGCCAGCGGACCTGGGAGCTTATTGCCCGGCACAGCCGGTATATCCGGGATAAATCGCACATAGAGTTTGACCAGCCTAAAATCACCTTTTATAAACATGAAGAGTCAGGTCCAATAAAAGCCAGGGCTCCACGCGGGGAATACCTCCAGGACCAGGGTATAGCCAGGCTTTGGCCTGAAGTGACCGCCACATATGGACAGACTACTGTGCATTCGCAGCGCATGCTTTTTGACCAAAAAGATCAGGAGATCACCTTTGAGAGCCAAGTAACCATCAACCATCCCCAGGCGAAGGCGACCAGCAATACCGCGGTGATTGACCTGCAGGAAAACCAACTGATATTGACCGGTGATGTGGAGGTGGAAATAGATGATGCAGACATTGGCTCAAACTCATGAGGACAAAAAGGCTTTGACTTTTTGCCAGCTGCATTATGCAGCTCAGGAAGGAAGTTCCCGGCTGCTTGGCGCGTGCACCAGGTTTGTGGTTCGGTTGATGATGGTCAGCAGGTTCGGAATTACGAATTCCCTTTTGCTGGTTCTGATCATAGCCGGGTCACATGCGTGGGCCCAGGAAACTGGACTGGATGAGTCCGGACCTATGCATATCGAAGCAGACAAGGTTGTCTACGGCCAAGATGAGCGCCGGATTAACTTTCTCGGCCAAGTTCATGTCCAGCGACCAGATTTTGAACTCTGGTGCGAGGAGATGACGGTTTTCCTGAATTCAGAAAATGGCAATGGAGATGGAGTATCGAGCCAGGGGGCGAATCTGGGCTCGGCAGGTAATGTGCGAAAGATAGTGGCCACGGATAATGTCCATCTGGTCATGGAAGATCGGGAAGCCACCAGTGATCGGGCCGAGTATTACTCGCAGGAGGCAAAGATTATATTGTTCGATAATGTCGAACTCAAAGAAAAGCAGAACACTGTGCACGGCCACCAGGTGACCTTTTGGCTTGATGAAGAGAGAAGCGAGATTGTGGGCAAGGAAGACAGCCGGGTGAAGGCGGTTTTCGTTCCGGAGCAAGAGGATAAGGACAACGAATAATGTCCAAGCTCGCGGCCCAGGGTCTGCGCAAGGTGTACAGCAAAAGGCTGGTGGTCAAGGGAGTCGATCTGCGTCTGAACCAGGGCGAAGTGGTGGGGCTCCTAGGGCCAAACGGGGCCGGCAAGACCACCACCTTTTATATGCTGGTGGGTATTGTCCGGCCCAATGCCGGGCGCATCTTTGTTGATCAGGCCGAGATTACTGCCTGGCCCTTGCATAAGCGGGCAAGGTTTGGCCTGAGCTATCTTCCGCAAGAGAGCTCTGTATTTACCAGGCTTACGGTCCGGGAAAACCTGCAGATTATATTGGAATTTACAGGGCTGAGCCGGAAAGAGCAAAAAGATAAAATGGCCTTTCTGCTCTCTGAGCTGGGGATTGAAAAACTTAAGAACCAAAAGGCGACCCACCTTTCCGGCGGAGAGCGCAGGCGCCTGGAAATTGCCAGGGCATTGATCCGCAACCCCGACTTTATTCTTTTGGATGAACCATTTGCCGGTATTGATCCCCTGGCAGTGGATGACATCCAGCAAATCATTGTGGCCTTAAAGGAAAAAGGGATCGGAATTTTGATATCAGATCACAATGTGCGGGAAACTATGTCCATCTGTGATCGTGTTTACCTGGTATATGATGGAGAGATCATTTTGGAAGGTTCTCCGGCCGAAATTGCTGCCAATCACCAGGCCCGCAATGTTTATTTGGGCGAACGGTTTTATTTGTGATTTCCGGTTTCGCAGTTTGCAATACCTGGCCTTTTGTGGCAAATTTTAGACAGAAAGGAAGGTTGGCATTGGATTTTCTATCCCTGCATCTTAGCTTATATCTCTTTATAAAGATGAACCGACTATGAGTCTTCAACTCAGACAAAATCTCAAATTGGCCCAGCAACTGATTATGACCCCGCAGTTGCAACAGGCCATAAAACTCTTGCAACTCTCTCGCTTGGAACTTGTGGAGACAGTGCAGCAAGCTCTCCTGGAAAATCCGGTTCTGGAAGAACGGGCACCAGAAACTGACCCAGAGATGGATAGACAGCAGTCATCTGAGGAACACAGCGAGAAAGTCAAAGAATTCGACGTCCACGAGCAATCATTGCTCAAGAGTGCTGAATGGGATGATTATCTGGGCAATTTTTCCAGCACCTCCCGCCAGGCCTCGGAACGTGAACTCCCGGAGGAAATGGTTTCCTTTGAGACCATGTATTCTGCTAAGCCTACCCTGGAAAGCCATCTTTTGTGGCAATTGCATTTGTCCCGGCTCACTGACCGGCAAAAGGAAATCGGAGAGATAATTGTTGGAAACCTGGACAGCCACGGATACCTCCATACCAATGCCGAAGATATTGCCAGCATGAGCGGGGCAGGCGAAGAGGAAGCTGAAGAACTTATCAAAACGATTCAGCAGTTCGATCCGGTTGGGGTGGCCAGCCGGTCCTTGTCCGAATGCCTGCAGGCACAAGTAGACTTTTTGGGAAAAGATGATCCCATTCTTACGGCCTTAATCAGAGATCATCTAGGAGATATTGAGAGCGGGAACCTGCAGGTTTTGGCCAGAAAATTTCAGGTGACCAAGGAAGACATTGAGGCCTATGTCCGGATCATCCAAAGCCTGGATCCCAGGCCGGGAAGCAGTTTCCGCGGGGGAGAGACATTTTATATCAGTCCCGATGCCTATGTTTATGCCTATGATGATGATTTTGTCATCATCCTCAATGACGAAGGTTTTCCGGACTTGCAAATCAGTCCTTTTTACGCTCAACTTTTGGAATCCAAAGATGGCCAGCAAAGCAAACAGTATCTGCAGGAACAGATGCGGCAAGGGTTGTGGCTGTTAAAAAGCATTCAACAACGTCAACGTACACTGTACAAGGTCTTGGAGTCCATAGTCCGCTTTCAGCGGGAGTTCTTCCTGCATGGCGTCAGTCAGCTGAAGCCGCTGGTCCTCAAGGACGTGGCCGACGAGATTGAGGTTCACGAATCCACGGTCAGCCGGATCACAACCAACAAGTATGTTGCGACACCATTTGGGATTTTTGAACTCAAATACTTCTTCAACAGCGGGCTCGGGACCAGCAGCGGGGAGCAGGTGGCTTCAGAAAGTGTGAAGGCGGCCATCAAGAATCTCATAAACCACGAAGATCATCAAAAGCCATGGAGCGATAAACAGCTGGTCGATTGTTTAAACAAAGAGCTGCAGGTAAACATCGCCAGAAGGACTGTTGCTAAGTATCGGGAAGCCTTAGGAATCCCATCATCGACAAAGCGCAAAAAGAAAAAATAATGAAACTGTGTCTTTGATGATCATTGGGATTATAATGTTTATGAATTTGTCAGGAGGAGGTACGAATGGAGATAGTTTTTAACTTCAAGAATTTTGAGGCCTCGAACCATCTCAAACAATATGCAACAACCCGTTTTGAAAAACTGGATAAGTACATTCGCAATCCGGATACAGCCCAGGTGCAAATCAATCTGGAGGTGGAGAAGTTCCGGCAGGTAGCCGAAGTGATCTTAAATGCTGATGACAACAAGATCTCGGCCCAGGAAGAAACTGAGGATATGTATTCGACCATTGACCTTGTTCTGGATAAGGTTGAAGCCCAATTACGCAAACAGCGGAACAAACAAAAGGACCGGCGCAGGGGGAAAGGCAATCGGTCCTCGGGAGGAGAATTCGGGACTGCCGCTCTTCGTTCGGAGCAAAGCGCAGGTGAAGATCAGCCCAGGATCGTTCCCATGGACATGTATGAGCCAAAGCCGATGGATGTGGAAGAAGCTGCTATCAGGCTGCAAAAATCGGATGATGAGTTTTTAGTGTTTCTCAATGCCGGGGCCAATCGAGTCAATGTAGTCTATCGACTGAAAAATGGCGACTTTGGGCTCATTGATCCCGGAGTGTAGTCATGAAACTTGTCGATTATCTGGATCAGGATTTGATCATTCCTCAACTTGAGTCTTCGACCAAGTTTGAAGTCTTGGCCGAATTGCTGGAGCCGTTTCATCTCAAATGGCCGGACAAAGACAAGGAAAAGGCACATACCATCCTCATGCAGCGCGAAGAGCTCGGAAGTACGGGGATTGGTGATGGTGTAGCCATACCTCACGGTAAGCTGGACGACCTGCAGGACATTGTGGTCATTGTCGGCCGCAGCCACCAGGGGGTTGAATTTCAGTCTCTGGATACCAAACCTTGTTATATTTTCTTTCTGGTTCTGGCTCCGGAGCAGGTTGCCGGACTGCACTTGCGCATCCTGGCTCAGATATCCCGACTGCTCAAAGATCCCGGTTTCAGGGAGACGTTTATGCACACTGAAGGACGAATTGGTATCTGGAATCTCCTGAGGTCGGTTTAAATCCAAAGGAGTCAATTCGAGATGGAGCCCATGCTCAGCCCAGCCTCACAGTATCTCCGGCCAGGACGGAGCCATTTCCCTGTAGTTGTTCTGACCGGGCTGTCTGGAGCAGGCAAGAGTACAGCGCTCAATGTTTTTGAAGATTTGGGTTTTTTTTGTGTGGATGGTCTGCCTTCAAGCATGGTTTCCCGTTTGGTGAGCCTGTTCTGGGCTCAGAATCCGAGCCAGTACCGAGGGATGGCCCTGGGCATGGATATTCGACAGCCGGATCTGGTACAGGAATGGCAGCGCACACTGGACTGGCTGAGCGCACGCAATATGTGGCCTCAGGTTATTTTTCTGGAAGCCGATCAAGAGACTTTATTGCGCAGGTATGCAACCACGCGGAGGCCGCACCCCCTGGAATCTGTTCACCACGGTCTGGAAACAGCCCTGGACAAAGAACGGGAAATGCTGTCCGTTCTGCGCCAGGATGCGGAACTGATCATTGATACCTCCTTGTTTTCCATCCACGATCTGCGCCGCCACCTGCAGGAAAAATGGGAGTTCCTGGCCGATACATTGCAGGGCTTGCGTGTGCACCTCATTTCTTTTGGATACAAATACGGGGTTCCCAAGGAAGCCGATCTGGTCTTTGATTTGCGTTTTCTTCCCAATCCCTACTTTGAGGAGCAGCTGCACCACAAATCTGGGAAAGATTCTCAGGTGGCCAGCTATATCCTGGAAGGAGAGCCAGGGGCCGGATTTTTGAAGCAGTTGATAGATTTTTTGACTTATATTCTTCCCCTGTATGCCCGGGAAGGCCGGTATCGTTTGACCATCACTTTTGGATGCACCGGGGGGAGGCATCGCTCTGTGGCTGTAGCTGAGGCTGTGTTTATGACCCTGCAGGAGCTCAGTTACCAGGTTTCCATGGAACACAGGCACCTTGAGCTGGGGTGACGGTGTTCTTGAATTCGAAATATACGGCACGTGTAAGGAATACTTGAATATGATCGGGGTTCTCATTGTAACCCATCTTGATTTCGGCCAAAAACTGTTGGAGACTGCCGAAGGCATAGTCGGTAAACAAGAAGGATGTCTGGCTCTTTCTCTGGATGCCGGGCACAATATGGAAGCTGTCCTGGCAGATATTAAACAGGGACTGAAAAGCCTGGATCAAGGAGATGGAGTTCTGGTGTTGACTGATATGTTTGGGGGTACTCCCAGCAACGTATCCTTGTCCCTTTTGGGCACAGGCAAGCTGGAGGTTATCACTGGAGCCAATCTGCCCATGCTGTTAAAGATTTGCAGCGCTCGCAACTCAACTCCTCTTGAGGAGTTGGCTTTGGAGGCCAAGTCAGCAGGACGCCAGGGTATTTTGGTGGCCGGCGAAGTGCTCAAACGCAAAATTGCCAATGAATAATAAGAACAGACTTTGGGTTAGAATTGACAACCGGCTGGTCCATGGACAGGTGGTGGAATCGTGGCTGCCCTACACCAACGCCAAGACGCTGGTAGTGGCCAACGACCAGCTGGCTGATGACGCGCTTCGCCAGGAGCTGCTGCGATTGGCTGTACCTACGGGCGTACGCATCCTTTTTTTGCATGTTTACCAGACAGCACTGCGTATAGGCGATGTAGATCCCAGGTCTGCGGGAGGAGACATTTTTCTTTTGTTTTCATCCTGTGAGGATGCTAAACGTGCATATACCAGTGGGCTGAAGTTTACTTTTCTCAATGTGGGCAATATTCATTACAGTCAGGGCAAGCGGCAGGTATGCGACCACATTGCCCTGGATCAATTCGATGTCTGCTGCCTGCGTTACCTGCAGGAACAAGGGGTGAAGCTGGATTTTCGATGTCTCCCCAATACTCAGGTCAATGTAAAGGCTCTGTGGTGAATCTGCGGGTTTACGGTTCAGCGCCGCGTTGCAATATTCACTCGGGTTCATAGTTCGTTATGCGAATAAAATCCATACAAAGGCATATCTTCTCACAATGCTTGAAATAGCCCTCTCATTGCTGGCCTTCAGTTTTTTTTTGGCCTCATCACCCAGTTCCGGATGACCATCAATATCGGCCTGCTCGATCGCCCTTTGACCGCAGGTCTTTTGGCTGCCCTGATAGGCGGACAGTGGCCACAATGTATTGGAGTGGCCGTATTTTTTGAGCTTTTGTGGCTGGACCTGTTTCCGGCCGGTACATACATCCCTCCCCAGCGCATTTTAAGCACCCTTTTGGTCTGCAGCGTGATCTCTGTACTTCATTTGTCCAATCCAGTGCATATTCTCATCCCCATATTCTGTGCCCTGCCGGCTGCAAGACTGGGAACCTCCCTGGAGAAATACCTGCGCACGATGCAAGGCGAGAATCACACCAGACTGGTGGATTGGGCTTCTCAGCCCGAGCCCTCAGCCTTTCCGGCCTCAATGATCTGGAGAAGCCTGGGAAAGAAAATCGGGTATGAAAGCGGACTCTTCTTTCTTCTGGCCCTGCTCGTTACAGTTTTCACAGCTCTGCTTGTCCAGGCCTTCCCTCCAGCCCTGATGTCTTCCGGCCTGAGCTGGTCCCACCTGTGGTCAGCGGCTCTGCTTGGGGCTCTTCCTGCTGTGCGTATTCGCCGCGCCTATGAAGTCCTGGTGGCAGGGGCTGTACTGATCTGCTTTCTTTTACTGTTTCTTGGGTAGTGGTTCTTCATTTCTGCGTTGTCGTAGAGAACTTGGGCATTCTTCTCCTGACCCCTTTCAGGCGGTCTGCCTTCCAGCCGGAGGAAATTAGGGGGCAATAATTTGGGCCACTCAAAATGCGTCAGAGACACGGAGCATGTATTTTGTTGTCAATATAAAATATATAAAATCAGTACCTTGTCAAATTTATGGCCTGGACCACTTGGCAGTTCATTTTATTTGTGCTAAAAGTCACAAGGCTTCGGTCGGCACTTTGCAATGACATGATGAAAAGATGAGGAGGTAGGACATGGCAGTTTATGTGGTAGGCCATAAGAGCCCGGATACTGATTCTGTGTGTGCAGCAATTGCGTTAGCGGATCTGAAGAGCAAAATGGGTGTGGAGTGCAAGCCCGCGGTTCAGGGAGAACTCAGCCCGGAAAGCAAATTCGTTTTGGACAAGTTTGGGTGTGATGCCCCGGAATTGCTCAAGGATGCTACAGACAAGCAGATCATGCTTGTGGACCATTCCGATCTTTCCCAGAGCCTGGATAACTTGAACAAGGGCGAGCTTATGGGCATTGTCGATCATCACAAGGTCGGAGATGTGACCACGCCCAATCCAATTGAAGTCTGGACCTGGCCTGTGGGATGCACCTGCACAGTCTTAAAGAGCATGTATGACTTCTACGGAGTGGAGATCCCCAAAAACATTGCCGGGATCATGACCTGCGCCATCTTGAGCGATACTGTGATCTTCAAGTCCGCTACCTGCACGGATGCGGATAAAAAGGCAGCCGAGGCCCTGGCCCAAAAGGCCGGCCTGGATGATTTGCAGGAGCTGGGCATTGAGATGTTCAAGGTCAAATCGGCCATTGAAGGCACTCCGGTTCGGGAACTGGTCATGCGCGACTTCAAGGACTTTGACATGAGCGGAAACAAGGTGGGCATCGGCCAGCTGGAAGTGGTGGATCTCTCGCTTCTGGACGGGGTCAAAGGCGACCTGGCCAAAGATATCGCCAGCCTCAAGGGTGAAGGCAATTACCACTCTGTGTTTCTGTTGCTTACCGACATCATGAAGGAAGGATCCGAAATGCTTCTGGTTTCAGACGATCCGTCAAAAGTGGAAAAGGCCTTCGGCGTGGCCCCTTCAGGGGACAAGGCCTGGCTGGATGGAGTCATGAGCCGCAAGAAACAGGTGGTGCCCAACTTTGAAAAGGCCTTTGCCGCCTAAGTTTTGCATGCAGCACACGGCATATGAAAAGGCCCGGTCTGAAGTATCAGAGCGGGCCTTGTTGTTTCATACGGCTGAGCTTTTGATGTTTTAATTGCCGAAAAGATTTTCCCTTCCTATCTTATGCAGGCGTGGGTCCACTATTTTTTCCCCTTTGGGACGCGATTTCCAGCGTTTGTGCATCCAAAACCATTGCTCAGGATATGAACGGACCATATGTTCAACGCTTAAGGTGTAAAAACTGACTACTGTTTTGAGTTTATCCTGCAGAGTTCCCTGCAGCGTTGTGGTATCCAAAGCAGGGGAAGAACGAAGGATAAACTGACCGGGGCCATTTCTCAGCAAAAAAATGGGCCAGACCAGGGCCTTGGCCCGTAGAGCGATGAGGGCGGGACCAAAATTGACCGAGGCAGGGGCAGAAAGGAAGGGAAGAAACAGAGCCTTGCTGCGCCGGGTGTTATGGTCTACCAAAAAGGCGCTTATTCCGTTGTGTTGACGAAGGGCGGGCAAAACTTGCGATGCGGCATTTTTGCTGTGGACGATCTCCACCGGGCCAACCTTGCGCAACAGGGCCAGACCACTTTGAAAGGCTTCATTTTTTAAACTCTTGACAATGATTTGGGCCCTGCGGTCCTGAAACGCCCACCTGAGGATGCCGGCCATGAGTTCCCAGGCCCCGAGGTGCCCGGTTGTGGCCACAATGGGTCGAGAACTGGCAGTCAGGGCATGAAAGTTTGTCGGATCAGCAATTGTAACCCGGGAGGCCATAAAGCGATGATCTACATTTCGGCTGGCCGTCACTTCGGCAAAGGATCTGCCGGTATGCAAAAAACTGTGATAGGCGATACGGCGGGCTTGGCCCGGATCCTTGTCTAGCTGGACCCGGACAGCTTCCTGGGCCAAGGCCCGCCTTTTGGGAAGACAGGTCCACAAAAATTGCCCAAAGACTGCACCTGCTCTTTGAGTCCGGGGCAGGTTTTCTGCCAAAGGCGACAAGGAGACAATGAACTGGAAGGGAAGGCTGTATTTGGGCATAAGATATTTGATTATTGAAAACCGAGCTCAGCGTATCCTTTATAAAGCAGATCCCAGGCGTGTGTAATAGGCAACCTGGTCTGAACTTCGTCGGGCCAGACTTTGTGCAAGGATCTTTTCAAACGGCGCAGATTAGCTTGTTTGCCTCTGTTTCCCAGGCGGGCCTTGAAGCTGCGGTCAAAATCGATAAGCCAAATTGTGTGCTTTTCATCTATCAGGATATTGTGTGCATTGAGATCGGCATGAAATACACCCTGATCATGGAACCGGCGAATGCAGGACCCAATAGCTTTCCACATTGTATCCGCGAGCTGTCCATGGGCGAGAAGTTGGGTCAGGGTTGCTGAGCCATTTATCCGTTCGGTGACAATGTCAGCCTGGTAGAGTATACCTTTCCGTTTTACGTGGGCCGCAACTGGTCTGGGGACAGGCAGGCCGCTGTTGGCCATATCGGCGAGCAGTTTAAATTCCCGCCAGGCCCGGGTGGCATGCATGCCGGTCCAAAGGTAATAGTCGTGAAGCAGGGGGCCGAGTACCCCCCCTCGCTGGTAATGACGCAAAAAAAAATGCGCATTATTGTAAACAACCGCATAGGCATTGCCCCGCCCTGAGGCACGGCTGACGAGACATCCTTTTTTCTGCCAATAGGAAGGCGAAAAAAAATCAGCCTGAACAGGCTCAGGCAAAAGGTCCTGATTATGGCGGATGTAGATATTTTTTGCTTGTGAATCCTGGCTGATAGAAACAGACCTCTCCATCGAACTTAGGTAATATCTTCCCTGCGCCTCTGTATGACCTGGGGCGCAAAATCATGCCTGACAGCAAAAACTTGATGAGCTGAAGGAAAGGAGGTAGTTTTCCTCCCTTGGCGCGACAGGTGAGAGAAGACTATCCGTTGATTGACCTGATGTGCCCGAGTCTGAACATGATTGGTCTTAAAATTGTCCTCTGCATCCCTGCATGCGAAGCAAACGATACATTACTCGCTCACTACAATCAAGATTGTGGAATCTATGACTGCAAAGCTTCAGGCCCATGCTGCCCGCTGCCCCTCCAAGACTCCGTTTGTTCTGCACATTGAGTCTGAACATGAGCAGATCCAGGTTTTATGCAGGCAGGTCTTGAGATATCTTCCCGGCAAAAGGCTTGTTTGTGACGGTGAATGGGCTGGAAAACGTGTCATTGTCAAGCTGTTCTTGAGTGCCCGGAAAGGGAACAGGCACTGCGCCCGGGAAGAGCAGGGGCTTTCGGCTTTGCAGAGGGCGGGTCTTGACTCACCGCGATTGCTTTTCAAAGGGGCCGCTGGATCACAAAAACAGCCTGCCATGATTCTCAGCTACATACAAGAAGGAGTTGACTGCAAGCATCTCTGGGATAAAGCCGAAGACGAGAAGGAGCGAGAGGACATTTTGCTTCAGCTTGGGCGTGCGATTTCCGATCTGCATGAGGCCGGCCTGTATCATCAGGACATGCATTTGGGCAATTTTATGGCCGCCGGAAAACGCGTATACATACTCGACGGAGCAGCCCTGGTTTCACGGAGGGAGGGAAGTCCGCTTGCGCAGACAAAAAGCATCAAAAACCTGGCCATGTTTTTTGCCCAGTTTTCTTTGCAGGACGATCATCTTTTTCCTCAAGCCTTGAGAGAATACGCCCAAAAGCGCGGCTGGACCGTTGACAAAGAATTGAGTGATCAACTTGCAAAGCATATTTCCAGGGAACGTCGAAAAAGGGAGCGTGCCTACCTGAAAAAGATTTTTAGAGACTCGACCGCCTATGCCTGCCGAAAATCGTTGACAACATTCTGGGTCTGCAGGCGGGTGGACTTCAGTGATCAAATGACTGATCTGCTGAAGGATCCGGATCGGGCGATGCATTCCGGCTGGATGCTTAAAGAAGGGAACTCTTCAACTGTGGCCCTGATTGAGGTTGATGACCGGCAGCTCGTGGTCAAGCGTTACAACATGAAGAATTTCGTCCATAGACTGAAACGAAGTCTGCGCCCGAGCCGGGCCTGGAAATCATGGCGCAATGCGCACATATTGTCCCAGATCGGAATTAAAACCCCTATGCCTGTGGCCCTTGTGGAAAAGCGGCTGGGTCCCCTGAGGTCGACCGCCTACTATATCACTGAGTTTGTCCCGGGAAAGAGCGTCTATACATCGGTTTATTCAAAAGATGCTGACCAGGCTTTGAAGCAGAAAATTGTTGACCAGCTGCGGGAGCTGCTGGATAGGTTTCAACGGGCCTTTATTGTGCATGGGGACATGAAGGCCACAAACTTTATCGTTGCCGATGAACAGATCATGGTCACTGATCTGGATGCCATGAAGCGCTACACAAGAGCAGGGAAGAAATTTACAAGGGGGCACAGGAAGGATTGGGAACGTTTCCAGAAAAATTGGAACCAGGTTTGATGTATGCCTCGTTAACGCCCTTTTTATTCAGCAATCAATTAAATGGCATTAAATTCGTATGCTTTTAGGAGAGCAGTGCATGAATGAAAGACGCCCAAAAGTCACCATCTGTATTCCCCATTGGCAGGTCAAGCGCTATATCACTCTTTGCTTACGTTCAATCCGAAAATATTCGCAGAAGTACGACGTCCAAATCATTGTGGTTGACAATGGTTCACAGGACGAAAGCCTTGATTATTTAAGATCTTTGGATTGGATACTGCTTTTAGAAAGACCGGAAGAAGTGCATACCAACTGGCCGCACAATGTGTTTACAGCATGGGATTACGGCCTGCAATATGCTGCAGGCGATTACTACATCACCATGCATTCTGATGTGTTTGTACGGGCACATGATTGGCTGGATCCTTTTTTGCGCGAGTTTTCCACAGGAGACAATGTTGGTGGTGTTGGAGGATGGAAATTGCATATTGAAAATCCAATATATGCATTTCAAAAAAGAGTGACCGGTTTTATGATTAAAAAGATAAAACAAATGGCAGGGATACGAAAAAATGTGGAGTGGAGAATTGGTCACTATCCCA
>JBKHIL010000063.1:0-7898 GCA_046538645.1 Desulfovermiculus sp. | reverse complement strand
ATAAATGGGCTGTATCCGGGACTGTAGATTGGGCGCACGACACACAGAACAGTCCCTCTCTTAAACGCACAGCCTTTCTCTTTTGCACCAAATCCCCGCACTGGATGCACTGCACATACCTGCTGCACACTTCCACGGCCGGGAGTTCGCAGGCCGTTTCCTCCACAGTGAATAAAGTCTCAGCCGATATCGAAGTCAGCCACTGCACCCACTGGCTGATCATGCCCTGCATGCGGGCCACTTCATACATGGTCCCACCCTGACGCTGAACCTTCTCTTCCAGCTCAAAATAGGCCCCTTCCAGATGAAAATGAACCGGTCGCATCCTGACATCCACAGCCCGGCCTGTAGCTCCGGAGATGAACTGATATCTGTGTTTGCCCCAGTCGTTGACCATCAGGCGCTGATTGCCCAGGGTGCAACCGGTCAAATACTGGATGGCATCCAGGGCGCTGGTCTGGTTATGAGCCACAACACAAAGGTTAGACTGCAATTCTTCCTTGCTCTGCAAGAAATCCAGGGCTGTTTCCACCGCCCTGGTCCCGATGACCAGATCCGGGCACAGATGTCCGTGGAAATCGGCAATTCGCTTCAAGTCCATATTCACCAGCATACATTGCTCCTCCCTGAAAAAGGACATAAGTTCCTCATCGCGCAAAATACGGGCATCCAGGGTCCAGCTGTACGGCTCCTCCCCCTTCTGCCCTGCACAATGCTCCCGACCAATACCATGCAGAACATAGGTCAGTTGATCACCTGTATGCACAATATACAGGCTGTCGTTTTCAGCCAGGTCTCCAGCAAAGGGGCCAATGGCCGAAACGATCTCATGGATTTGATGGTTGATGTAAAAAGCTTTCGGCTTTTTCCTGCAGTGATCAAAATCAACACGCACCGAACGCCGAAGGACCTGGATACTTTCATCGTCTATTCGCTTTAGGGCCTGACTGATGTTCATCTGACCTCCTTTTTATATTCTGTGGTCATACGATAATTATTTTCGTGCTACTCAAGTATGGTTTTTTTTCTGTTTGCTGCCCACCTCAGCTCATGAGGGAAATGCCATGGACAGAGCAAGGCCCTATCCCTGACCAGCTGGGCGCAGCCTCTCTGCGCCCAGCTGGCTTTTGTGCCCTCCTATAAAAACGCACTAATTACAAGTCAACTTTCAGTCCACCCATGAACACAGCCCCTGGGGCAACGGTGTTGTTTCCGCCCAGACTGCGGGTAATAAAATATTCTTCATCAAAGATGTTTTCCGCATTGAGGTACACAGTGAAGCGATCCATAAACCGGCGGGAGATTCCGAGATCAACCGTTGTGTAATTGCTTTCTTTTAGAGTGTTTTCAGCATCAAAGTACATGTCGGCATAGTAGTTAACGAGCACATTCACATCTACAAGGTTCGGGTTTTTATAGTTGACACCGACATGGACTTTGTGCCTGGGGTCATTGGACAAAAAATTCCCTTCCAAGTCTGGGTTGTTCTTGTCTTCTTTTACTTCTGACATGTTGTACGTATAGTTGGCAAATAAACTCAGATCCTCTCTTGGATACCACTGCACTTCAAGTTCTGTCCCATAGATGTCTACCTCACTGATATTGTCCTTGATGTACTCGTTTCTCGTTTTACCTCCTGAAATTGGTACTTGGGCGGTCAAGCGATCTCCAATGTAATCCTGGGCAAAGGCTTGGTAAAATGTGGCTTTGCCCATCAGATTATCGGTGAGAAAGTGCTCTACCCCTAAATCATACGACCAGATCTCCTCCGGTTTCAGATTTGGATTTGCCTCTCTGTAATGCTCTCCTCCCTGGCGGACATGGACTTTGAATATTTCAAACAAACTGGGGGCTCGAAAGCCTTTGCCTCCGGAAGCCCTGAAGGTGGTATCCGGGCTGAAATGATAGGTGATACCCAGCTTGGGGGAGAAACTGTCCTCGGTTTTAGAATCAAAGCTGTTGTCAAAGGGAGCTTTACCGGCACTTTTGGCACTGTTCCAGTTGGCTCCGTCAAATGTTTTGATAGCGTCATAGCGGGCCCCCAGGGAAACAAGGAAAGAATCGTCTAAAAACCTGAAATCCAAACTGGAAAAAGGTGAAATAATGCGTTGTTTGCCTTTTGCCCCTTCTTTTTGATCGCTCTGGGTGTAGATGTTGTCGTAATCCCAGGAGATTTCCTTGAAGGCAGCCCCCAGGGTCAACCTGGCCCAGGGACTCAGATTCAGGCTGCCCTGCAGGTCTGCTCCCCAAGTGTCTGTTGGGACCTCTTCTTTGCGCAGCAGAAAATCAAAGTCAGGGCTTTTGTCCTGAAAGGCGGTTTTATCGGCGCGGTTGAGGTAAACCAGGCTTTTGAGCTCCAGGAACTCTCCCTGATGGGAAAAGTTGAGCCAGTGCTGGTCCAGTTGCAGTTCATCGTAGAAGAACTCACGCCCCTTTCCGGTTTCGTGGTCATAATAAAGTGAAGCCAGGCTGAGATTGGTCTGAGGACCAAAATCATAGGTTGCCTTGCCCATGATCTTGCCCACATCCCGGTGGCGTTTGGTGTTGTAGCTCTGGGGGTTGTCGGTCATGTAAAACCCGTCGCTTTCTTCATACCCTCCAGCCAGAAGGGCCCCAAAATCGTTAAATTTTTGACTGTAAAATCCTGCCCCGTTGTAAGTGTCCGCTGTCCCTGCCTCGCCCCTGATCGAGGTTTCTCTGTCCTTTTGCGGGTTTTTGGTAATAATATGAATCACTCCGCCCAAACCCTCGGATCCATAAAGGGCTGACGTGGGTCCGCGTACGATTTCAATGCGCTCAACAGCCTCTTTGGGGATGTGGCCCCAGGCCACCCAGGCGATGGCATTATTGAAGTTATCGTTTTGGGGCACGCCATCCACCAGGATGAGGACCCTGTTTTGGCCAACACCGCGCATGTTCAGCGGGCTGACAATTCCGTTGGTTTGCATGCCGAAGTGCCGGAAATTATAAATCCCTGCTTCCTGGCGCACGATGTCTTCCATCCGCTCAAATGGTGAATCCATGATTTCCTGGCTGGTAAGTACACTCACATTTTGAGGAGCATCACCGGCAGCAATTTCGTTTCGGGTAGCAGAGACCAACACTTCATCCATTGTTTGGCTTTGATCTTCAGCCAGGGCGCTTTGCCAGCTGAAAACCACAACACATACTGCACAAAGAAGCCCTCGCACAAGCCATGTCTGATACTTCATACCCTCCTCCTTTCCTTAATGTTCTGATCAAGGCAATCAGACCCGTCCCCCCTCTGCCCATGGCTGGATTTGCCTGAGGCTGGGGTTTACATTCGGCTGAGCATGGATATGGGATTGTTATCCGGACGCAACAGCTCCTTGGGGTGCATGTCATGCTTGAGTTCAAAGGTCTTATGCACAGTAACAAAGCGATCCGGTTCATCGCAGGTTTGGATCAGCCACAGGCCCAAGGCCAGTTTTTCCAGGGCTGGATCCTCAGGCTCGGGACCGGAGTACTCCTCCCGGACCTGATCAAAATCAAAGCCCAGCATCCAGCCCTGCCAGGGTCTGTCCTTCTGGCGGACAAATACCACGCTCACTGTCTTATCCAGGGGGTCGGGCCAATTTTTGGCCTGCTCATCCCCTGGATACAAGACTCCATATCCCTGCTTGCCGGGAGTGGCATTCAACAGGCTGATCAATGCATCTTCTTTGCACCAGGGGGCGAGGGAAAGGACAAAGCATTCCGCCTTGGGATCATCCGGAAGGAGATTTTCCTGGACGTATCTGGCCATGAGCACTCCGGAGGTCACCCCGGGACAGTAGTGGTCATGGGGGACAATGGCCTGCAGGACCTCATCCGGCGCCCCATGGGCCATGAGATTGATGGCGGCCGTGACCCGGAACAGATTTGATCCGAAGAGGCCCTGCTCTTTGTATGCAGCAAACTTCTCAGGATGAGCAAAGAGATACTTGGCATCGATTTGAGCCTTTTGGGACACAGAAAACAGGTCCTTCGGCAGGCTGCTGTCATCATTATCAGATAAGGCCTGATGCACAGCTTCATTCTCCATCTGCAGGTAGGCGCACTGGCCGGTCTTGGGGGCATAGAAGGCAAACCACAGGGGTTGGTCGAACCTGGACTGCAGGCTGATGAGTGTGGATCGGCCCGGGCTGGCTCCGGTTTTTGCATGCAGGCCGTCCAGGCACCCCCGGGTGCATATTCCCTCGGGCCTGGCGTATCCGGCATTGGTCAGGACCATGCCCTGCTGGTCTGACCAGTGGATGTCCAGCATCTTTGCTCCTTCACGGGCGGCTTCCCGCCCCAGGTTCACAGCACCTGCATACTCCTCTGCCAGTGCAGTCCCGGCCAAAGCAGTGATCAGAAAAACTCCGGACATACAAAGCAGCATTAACTTTTTCATCCTGTTTCCTCCTGGGTGTAAGATTCGAGGTGTTCTTCCTGGTTATCTTCGGGCCGTGAGGACATAACGGTCATCGGCATCATTGATCTGTTCGACAGTCAAACCCGCCTGCCCCATGATCCGGCGCATTTGCTCCGGTTCGGGCATCATGTCCTGGGCCACGGCAGTGCCCGCCTTGCGGTGTAGATCGTTGATCTCCCGACTGCTGATCAGGTGCAGGATGACCAGTTTCCCGCCGGGACGCAGGCAGCGGGCAATAATCTCTGCTGCTCGTTCCTGGTTGTCGAAATGGGGAAAGACCTGATGGCAAAAGACCAAATCCACCGCCTTCCAGGGCAGGGCACAGGACTCCAGGGCCGAGCACTGCAGGTGCACCTGGGGCATATGCCCCACCTTGTCCCTGGCCGCCTGGACCATTTTGGGGCTGATATCCATGGCCAGAACCCGGCCGTTTGACCCGACCCTCTCGGCCAGGATTTTGGTCAGACGCCCAGTGCCGCAGCCGGGTTCCAGCACAGTCTGACCGACAAAGGAGGGCAGTGAATGGAAGACCTCGGCTATTTTGGCCCGTTCCTGGGGGGTATAATCTGGAGCGGCCCATTTTGCCTGGGCCTGGGCGTCGAAAAACCTGGCTTTTTCTGTATTAACCTGCTGATTTTTGACCTGGAGTTGTTCAGAAGTGGACACAGCTACCTCCCTGTTTCCTGGAGCAAAGGGGCTCTGGCCCCGAGGGGGCCGTAGTCCTTGACCATTTGTTCATATACTGGAGCCCCGACCAGTTTGGTGTATATGGCATTTGCTTTTTTGGCTAAATCGATGTTCGCAAATTGGGCAGGATACACGGTTTTGCCCACGGCATAGGCATCGGTCAGAACCGTGCCGATATTGGTTGTGTACCAGTTAAATGGGTGCAGGACATAGACCTGATTGTGGGCAAAAGCCGATATGGCATTATAGACCTCCGGCTTTTTTCTGTAGGCCTGGGCCGCCAGGTCATAGCCGCCCCCATCAATGAATATCCATTCCGGATCCAGGTTGATGAGAGATTCCTGGCTGATAAAAATGTGGCTCCCCCCTTTGGTTTTCAGCTCGGCAGCCGCGTTGTCCACCAGGACCCAGTCGAAAGGGGCGTACTCCAATTCCGAGCTTTCAAGCCCGTGCGCCCCGCGATAGCCAATTCCTCCCACATAGGCCCTTGGTCGTTTGGCAGGCCTGCTTTCCTTTGACCGCTGCTTGAGAGCTTTTTGCTCCCTTTGAATATATTGGATCACCGATTCGGCCCGTTCCTTTTGATCCACAATCCGGCCGGCCAGGTGCAGGGCCTCAAACACTGTTTCATCAAAGGTGGCGAAACTCCCGTAGCTCAACACGACCACTGGAATCTGCAGGGTGTCCTGCACTTCATCGGCCATGGAGCTGTCCATATAGGTGACGAAGATGAGGTCAGGATTTAGGTTCAGAACCACTTCCATGTTCGGCTTCTGGTTGATACTGGCCGGACCGCCCGGGCCGCAGAGAGGCAGGTCATGCAGTTCAGGCCGGGCCAGCCAATACGGCCGGCCCCTGGGATTTTGCTTTTCCAGGGCCTCCACCCCGATCACCTTGTCCTGGGCCTCTAGATAGACAATGAGCCGCAAGGTGCCGGGCCCCAGACAGATGATCCGCTCCGGATCGTGGGGTACACTCACGGCGCGCCCGGACATGTCGGTTACCTGGAGTGTTTCAGACAGCGCTGCACCACCAGGAAACAGGCTTAAAAGTAACGTCAGGAGAATCAGGTTGCGTAGGCCCATATTAACCTCATCATACAAGAGAGTGGCTGAAGCCATAAGGCAGAGCGTTACGAGGGAGAACCCTCGGAGCAAGGAAAAAAGCAATCTATGGCTTATAATAAGTGGCATGTTATCAGTTATCTGTTATCAGGTTCCAATCAAGCCCTGATACCTGTGAACAGATAACTGATAACCGATTTTCTGGGGATACAGGATAGACCTGCATAGCCTTGCAATCCTCCGAATGGGCTGCAAGCGCAGCTACAACTCCAGGCTGATGCCCAGCATGCCGTTGATTCCAGGCATGGGATAATCCGGAAGATATTCGTAGTCCGTGTCGGTCAAGTTCTCTCCGGCCACGAAAAGTTCTCCTTCCAGGCCGGAATGTTCCAGGGCAAATCCATAGCTCAGCTTGCCGTTGAGCAGGAAATAGCTGTCCACCTTAGACGTGTTTTCCGCTCCGGCTTTGCGGGCCTGGGAGGTCACGGTCATGGAATCCAAATACTGGCTGTCCAGGCTCACGGTGAACTGGTCAAGGAAGGTCCAGTTCACACCGCTGCTGATGCTGACATCCGGGGCATAGGGCAAATCGCTGGGGTCGGTATCCAGCCAGGTCAGACCGGCGAATATGGACAGGTTCTGGGTGGGGTCGAGCTGCAGAGTGGTCTCAATGCCTCGAATCTCAAAATCCTCAATGTTTTGATAGGCAAATCCGGCTGGCGGGGTGGTGAACACATAGCGATCTCGGCCGTCGTCATAGAAAAAGGTGATATCGGCCTGGGCAAAAGAGCAAAATTTGTGCTCAATTCCAAGTTCATAATGATCAATGGTTTCCGGATCCAGATCCTTCCAGCTTTGTCCCAGAGGGGGGAGGACTGTCTCGGAAAAGACAATCACATCCAACCCGGGATAGACCACCCCCCGGGAGTAGTTGGCATGCAGCTGTGTGTCCTTGTAGCCCAGGACAAGCCCGGCATGGGGGGCCCATTCGGCGTTGAATTCTGAATGATCAGTGTATCGGGCTCCAGCCGAGGGAATGAGGTAGAAGCCAGAACGCTGCCCCAGGAACTGACTGACTCCGGCGTACGGCGATACTGTGGTCAGGTCCGGCCCTTCCCAATCCTCTTTTTTTCCGTCACTAAACTTCTTGTCCCAGTCCCCTTCAGCCACTTCCCAGTCCAGGCCGAGTTGGATATTCCCTCCCGGCCACAGGGTGAATTCCTCGCTGGCTCTGAGCCCGTAAAACTGAAAATTGTTGAACAGATCCTCGCGCACGCCGGGAGTTGACGTGGGTTGATCCATCCAGTCTCCTTCTCCTTGATTTTGATACAGCTTCAGGCTGCCCTGCCCCCAGTCATAGGCATGAGACAGAGTCAGGGAGGTGAGGAAGGCCTGAGTTTCGTAGTCTCCTTCCTTTGCTGACTCCGGTGCCCCTCTGGCCCCGGGATCAGAGGCCTCGTTGTCTGTCAGCATGGAAAACAGGGACACATCCCAGTTATCCGCCAGCTGATACCCGATCCGGCCGTAGAGGTCCTTGAGTGTTCCGTCTGCATCGTCACGGTGTCCGTCTGAAGTCCGGTATCCGCCGCCCAGATAATAGTCCCAGCGGCCCCGGCGTGTCCCGTGTTCAACAGTGTTGATCAAGGTGGAGTAGCTGCCCCCGGCCAGCTTGGCCTTGGTCCGGGAGCCCTGATCCTGGCGTTTGGTTTTTAGGTTAATGACTGAAAAGG
>JBKHIL010000354.1:0-2749 GCA_046538645.1 Desulfovermiculus sp. | reverse complement strand
CAGGATCTTTGGTGTTCAGGAAGGATTGAGAATCAAAGTTATCTTATGATAGCTTATCCCCATGTTCTGTCAACACAGGACCCATCTCAGGGCAGGTCTTTTTGGTTCTGCTTTTCATTGTCATAAATTTCAGTTGATTTTCTCTGTATAATGATTCGAGAACTCAGTTGCATTCACCATCTTGTCGGGATCTGCCTTGTGGCAGCAGTCGTCAGCCCTGGTCTTTGGCCGGGGGCGGCCTGTGCCTGGCGGGAAAGGTTGCCGATGTCCGTGACGCTCGTACCGTCATTGTAGACCATGATGGTGAGAAGGAAACCGTGTACCTCTATGGCAAACAAAAAGCCGCTCATATCCAGATCTCTCTTTGAGGCCTGCATTTTCGATCTAGACGGCGTGGTGACCACCACGGCCAGACTGCATGCCGAGGCCTGGAAAGAGCTCTTTGACGCCTTTCTGCAAGAGAACGTCCCCACCGGAGAATACACGCCTTTTGATATCCAGGATGATTACTTGAATTATGTGGATGGCAAACCGCGCTACCAGGGAGTGAAGAGCTTCCTCGATTCCCGGGGAATCGAGCTGCATTTTGGAAACATAGATGACGACCCAAGTCTGAAGACGGTCTGCGGATTGGGGAACAGAAAAAACGAGATCTTTGTCAAGCGGATCCAGGAACAGGGCGTGGATGTCTACGATACCAGTATAGACCTGCTGCTTATGCTCCGGAGCCGGGGGTTTCAGACCGCGGTGGTCTCCTCCAGCAAGAACTGTTTGACCGTTCTGGATGCAGCCAACATCGGCCAGCTCTTTGACGTCAAGGTCGACGGCATAGACATCGAGTACCTGGACCTCAAGGGCAAGCCGGAGCCGGACGCCTTCTTGGAGGCCGCACGTCAGCTTGATGTGGATCCTTCCAGATCCATACTGGTCGAGGACGCCATCTCCGGGGTGCAGGCCGGGCGCAAAGGAGGCTTCGGCCTGGTTGTCGGTGTCAATCGTGGAGATGCGGCCCGGCAGCTGAAGCAGGCCGGAGCGGACCTTGTGCTGAGCGATCTGGGGGAGTTACGGCTCGAAGACGACCTGATCAATCTTCCCAACGGACTCATCTATTTCGAGGAGATCAGGCAGCTGTTTGAGGACAAGCGGGTGGCGGTCTTCCTGGATTATGACGGGACGCTGACTCCCATCGTCTCCCGTCCGGAAGATGCGCGCCTGTCCGGGGATATGCGCGACGCCCTCAAAGACCTGACCCAAAAGTGTACTGTATCCATTATCAGCGGCCGGGGGCTTCATGACGCGAGAGAGCTCGTCGATGTCCCGGGGCTCTACTTTGCTGGAAGCCACGGCTTTGAAATCAAAGGCCCCAACAACGTCCACATGGAGCTTGAAGAGGCCCGGGAGCTGATACCAGTGCTCGATGAGTCTGAGCAGGCGCTGCGCAAAGAGCTAAAGGCTATTCCCGGATCGCAGGTGGAGCGCAAGAAGTACTCCCTCGCAGTGCATTATCGCAATGTGTCCGGGGAGTCCGTTGCAGAGGTGGAAAATATCGTGGACCGGGCCATAGCCAGGTTCGGCAGACTGCGCAAGGGGGTCGGCAAGAAGGTCTTTGAGATCAGGCCCGACATTTTCTGGGACAAGGGACAGGCGGTCCTCTGGCTGCTGAACAAGCTGGAACTCGATCACGACGGTGTGATTCCTGTTTACATCGGAGATGATGTGACCGATGAAGACGCTTTTGAGGTCTTTGCCAAGAAGGGCATAACCCTTATCGTCGGCGATGAATCCCGTTTCACTCATGCCAAATACCGCCTGGAATCGGTAGACGAGGTCAAGGACTTCCTGTTTATGCTCCAGGTTTATCTGCGGAACTGGCGAACTTGGTCCCTGGTTTATGGAAAGTATTCCCCCCAAGAGGAAGGTTTGCGAGAGGCCCTGTGCACTTTAGGAAACGGTTACTTTGCCACCCGGGGGGCCTGGCCGGAGTCCAGGGCGGATGCCATTCACTATCCCGGGACCTATCTGGCCGGGGGATACAACCGCCTGCAAAGCGAGATCAGCGGCCGGATCATCGAGAACGAGGATCTGGTCAACATGCCCAACTGGCTGTGTCTCAACTTCCGTCATCCCGACGAAGCATGGTTCAATCCCGATGATGTGGAGATTTTGAACTACCGCCAGGAGCTGGACATCAAAAACGGCATCCTCTCCCGCACTGTCCATTTCCGGGACCATGCCGGGCGGGAGACCAAAGTCTTTCATCGCCGCATGGTGTGCATGCACAGGATGCATATGGCCGCCTTGGAGCTTTCTGTTGTCCCTGTCAACTGGTCCGGAGAGATCGAGATTCAAACCGCGCTGGATGGTCAGGTAACCAACTCCGGCGTCAAGCGCTACCAGGCCTTAAACAACCAGCACCTCGAACCGGTCTTCACAAGCCAGATAGACGAAAAGACCATCGGGCTCCATGTGCGGACCAAGCAATCCAACATATGTATCGCCCAGGCAGCCAGAACCGAGATCTTCAAGGAGGGAAAACCGCTCAGGGTCGAACGGGAATGCATTCAGAAACCGGGATATATGGCCCAGAAGTTTCGGGTCCAGCTCACCAAAGGCAAGGGATTGGACATGGAGAAAGTGGTCTCCATGTATACCTCTCGGGATCAGGCCATCTCCGAGCCCTATCTGGAGGCCTCTGATTCGGCCCTTCAGTGCCGAAGGTTCAGCCCCTTGTTGCAGCAGCACACCATGG
>JBKHIL010000353.1:0-2749 GCA_046538645.1 Desulfovermiculus sp. | reverse complement strand
ATCCCGGGCTACATCCGTGACCACCAGTCCGCTGGCTGCGGGAAGATTCAAGGATTGAGCCGACTCCTCATCCACAGCCTGCAGGCTCATGCCCAAGGCTCCATCATCATCGGGCTCAGTGGGCTCCTCGCCCCGGGCCTCAGCCATCTGTTTATGTCTCTCGCCCAAGGTTACTTCGACCTCCTTGACCTGGTCCTTGCGCCAGATTTTCATGCTGATCTTATCCTCCGGGGGCAGAGAACCGATGGTCCGGGTCAGATCATTTGCGTCCTCGATTGACTGTCCATTCACAGAAACAATCACATCTCCGGGCTTAATGCCGGCTTCTGCTGCCGGCTCCCCTTCCCGGACCGAGGCCACCAGAGCCCCCTTGGCCTTGGAAAGGCCCAGGGCCCTGGCTGCATCTTTGTCCACATCCTGGATGGTTACCCCCAGCCAGCCCCGCTTGATCTTTCCATGTTCTTTCAGTTCATTTATGATTCTTTCGGCCATGTTGCCCGGAACAGCAAAGCCAATGCCCTGGCCGCTGGCAACTATGGCTGTATTGATGCCCACCACCTGACCTTCCATATTCAAAAGCGGTCCGCCGCTGTTTCCCGGATTAATTGAGGCATCTGTCTGCAGGAAGTTATCATACGGTCCGGCTCCAATCACCCGGCCCATGGCACTGATAATGCCGGCTGTTACTGTGTGGTCCAGGCCAAAAGGATTGCCGATGGCCAAAACCCATTCTCCAACCTGAAGATCATCAGAATCGCCAAACTCAAGGACCGGCAGGGAATCCTCGGCATCTATCTTGAGCAGGGCCAGATCTGTCTCAGGATCACGCCCCACGACCTCAGCCCGGTAAGATTCATCCCCTCCTTTGAGCACAACCTTAATTTCATCGGCCTTTTCCACTACATGATTGTTCGTGGCCACATATCCGTCTTCAGAGACTATAAATCCAGAACCCAAGGCTTGTTGGCGTCTTGTTTGCGGTCCGTTGTCGAAAAACTGATCAAAAAAATCTTCAAAGGGCGAGCCCTTGCGTTGAAAGTGTTCAAAAAAACGCTGCATCTGATCTGTGCCCTCTACTTCTTTGACAGCGCTGATATTGACCACAGCAGGACCTGATTTTCGGGCCAATTCCGTGAACTCAGGCAGCTCAGCCTGGGCAAGAAGAGGAAAAAAGATGATCAGGATAGCACTCATTCCAAATACGCGGCTTATGATTCGGCTGGGCATATACTCTCCTCCCATTTTTTGGCCTATGCCTGTAACTGCCATAATTTGTAAGCAGCGGCATGGACATACCAGATTTTTTTGTTAACGTCAGCTTCAGACTCCTTGACTTACCTGTCTCCTTCCCCTTGAAAATGCAAGGAGATTATCGCGCTGTCATCTGGCCGGGCATGGGCGTTTAAGGACTTGGCCCGTCCCTGGCAGACAAATTTCCCCTCAATAAATTCCACCCTTCCGGCTGAGAGGACACGGGCATAGGGGATTTGGTCCCGCATCTCTTCATGCAAAATTCGATCCGGAAACAGAATTGGAGTCTCTTGTCCCCCAAAATCCTCAAAAATAATATATTTCATGACCACCGATCCTTGGTACTTTCATGCATCCACCAGTCCCAATGTTCAATATGGCAAAAACCCAGCCTTGTGCCGCTCATCACAAGGGCACATCAGTTCTTCCCCGGGGCTCTTTTTCAGCCATCTCCTGCAACAGGTCCAGGGTTTCTCTGGCCTCGTACTCTTCCAGTTTGCGCAACGCGAACCCGGCATGGAGCAGGACATAATCGCCGGGTTTTACCTCTTCATCCAAGAGTAAAAGAGACGCTTCTACCTGGGTCTGTCCGCCATGGATCTGACACACGGCCTTTTGCTCTTCCACTGCTGTGACCTGAATTGGAACAGCCAAACACATCGTACCCTCCAGTCTCGTATTTCAGAACACATCATCACTGCCGCCCACGAAAAAACGCACGCTGGCAATATGTGTCACAAGTAAACACTCTGCACACTCCAGTCAACTCATCTTCGATGTATGTGTTATTGCTTTAATTCCAGTCTGCAACCAGCAATCCCGAACGGCCAAGCTCCTGGACCAGACTGAGCACTTCCGGGGCGATAAAGTCCGGTTCACAGGCAGCCAGGTCAGCAGCACGAACGTTTCCGGTTTGCACAGCAGCACTGCGCATGCCTGCCTTTTGGGCAGCCACAATATCCAGCCAGTGATCCCCGACCATCAGACATTCTGTCCTGTGCAGGCCAAGGCGAGTGGCTGCGGCGTTCAGGTGCTCGGGATCGGGCTTGACCCGGTGCACATCATCCCGGGCCAAGAGACAATCCACTTCCCGACGTATCTGGGGATAGACAGTTTGCACAGCCGCGGTGCAGTTTCGGGTAACAACAGCGGTTTTGACTCCCATCTCGCGCAGCCCGGCCAGTACTCCCCGGGAGTATGGAAACAGCTTACCCTTTTGGGCCGCTTTCATCTCCAATCCGACCAGCCGGAGCCTGCATCTGCTTTGGAACTCCAGGACCTCCTCCTGCGGCAAATCCCTGCTCATTTTACAGGCCAGTTCATCAATCCACTCCAGAACCGGAACGCCCGGAGACTGGACATCATCTCCGATGAACAAGGAGGCCAGGTCAGCAACCTGGCTGCGCATATGATCAAAATTTATATGCAGTTCCGCCAGTGTGCCGTCAAAGTCAAAGAGTACGCCGCGAATTCTGGTCATCACTTATCTCACGCTTCT
>JBKHIL010000352.1:0-2758 GCA_046538645.1 Desulfovermiculus sp. | reverse complement strand
CTGAACTCAAAATAAATATTTTAGATAAATGAATCAAAGAGATTTCAGCGCAGCCAGAGGCTGCGCTGAACAAATGTTTACGACCACAGGGAGTATACAGTGATCAGCGCTGCCGAGATACGACGTTCATTTCTCAATTTTTTTGCTCAGCATGAGCATCAGATTGTGCCCAGTTCCCCGCTCATCCCCAAGGATGATCCCTCGTTACTGTTTACCAATGCGGGCATGGTGCAGTTCAAAAAGCTGTTTCTGGGTCAGGAAAAGCGGCCCTATAAGCGGGCTGTGACCTCTCAGAAGTGTCTGCGGGTCGGGGGCAAGCACAATGACCTGGAAAACGTGGGCCGCACTGCCAGGCATCATACTTTCTTTGAGATGCTGGGCAATTTTTCCTTTGGCGATTATTTCAAGGAACAGGCCATCGCCCTGGCCTGGGAGTACTTGACCAAAGAATTGGGTCTGCCTGCGGACAGGATGTATGCCACAGTGTACACGGACGATGATGAAGCTATTGCCTTATGGCAGAAGGTGGCCGGCCTGCCCAAGGAACGGATATATCGGCTGGGAGAGAAGGACAACTTCTGGGCCATGGGAGATACTGGTCCATGCGGCCCCTGCTCTGAAGTGCACTATGATCAGGGCGAGCACATGGCCTGCGGTCCGGACTGCGAGATAGGGGTCTGCGAATGTGACCGGTTCCTGGAGATCTGGAATCTGGTCTTTATGCAGTATGACCGGGATGAATCCGGAAATATGACTCCGCTGCCCAAGCCCAGCATCGACACTGGCATGGGGCTGGAACGTATTGCCGCAGTCTGCCAGGGTGTATATTCCAACTTTGATACTGATCTGTTCACCGGACTTATCCACAGCATGGCCTACAAGGCCGGAGTGCAGTATAAAGCCGATCCGGATACGGATGTGGCTTTGCGGGTCATTGCTGATCACTGCCGGGCCGTACCGTTTATGATTGCAGACGGAATTTTGCCGGCCAATGAAGGGCGGGGGTATGTCCTGCGCCGCCTGATCCGCCGAGCCTTTCGCTTTGGCCGGTTTCTGGGCCTGGTTGATCCTTTTCTGCATGAGATCTGCGGACAGACAGTGCGGGAGATGGGTGAGGCCTATCCTGAGCTGCAAAAGACCGGCGAATTCATGGACAAGGTGGTTTTCCAGGAAGAGGAAAACTTCAGCCGCACACTGGATAAGGGCTTGTCCCTGCTGGAGGAAGAACTGCAGCACCTGGCGGATTCGGACCGGGATCTCGTTCCGGGAGAAGTTGTTTTTAAGCTGTACGATACCTTTGGATTTCCTGTAGATATTGTCAAGGATGTGGCTGAAAAACAGGGATTTCAGGTCGATGAGCCCGGATTTGATCAGCTCATGCATGAGCAGCGCCAGCGTTCAAAAGCCGCCTGGACCGGCAGTGGAGAGATCGATCTGGCCTCCAGCTTTTCCGCCTACCTGGAAGCGGGATGGAAGACCGAGTTTGTGGGCTATGACTCCATGCAGTCCTCGAGCCGGATTGTAGGACTCATGAATCTTGAGGGGCAGGACATTGCCCGGGTCGAAGCCGGGCAAGAGGCCTATGTGATCACGGCCAGGACTCCGTTTTACGGCGAATCCGGCGGCCAGGTCGGGGATGTCGGGCAGCTCCTGGCTGAGACCGGTCAGGCCTTAGTCAAGGATACGCTCAAGCCGGCCAGGGACTTTATCGTTCATCTGGTCCGGGTGGAAAAAGGCTCTCTGGCCCAGGACCAGGAGGTCAACTTGCATGTAGAGGAAGGTCCCAGGATAGCTACAGCCCGTAACCATACCTGTACCCACCTGCTGCATGCCGCCCTGCGGAAAGTGCTAGGCCAGCATGTGGCCCAGTCCGGTTCTCTGGTTGGGCCACGCCGGCTGCGTTTTGATTTTACCCATATCAATCCCTTGTCTGAAAACGATCTTTTGGAGATTGAAAACAGGGTGAATGAGGCAATTATGGCCGACATCCACCTGCATAAGGAAATCATGCCCTTTGATCAGGCCCGCCAGGAAGGGGCGGTGGGGCTGTTCACTGAGAAATACGCCGATGAAGTGCGGGTTGTGAGTGTGCCTGGAGTAAGCAAGGAGTTGTGCGGAGGCACGCATTTGGAAAGTACCGGCCAGGCCGGAAGTTTTACCATCATATCAGAGGCCGGAATAGCCAGCGGGGTCCGCCGAATCGAGGCGGCAACGGGATGGAACGCTCTGAGGCTTTACAGGCAGCAGCGGCAGAACCTGGAACAGGTGGCCGCCAGCCTGCGGGTTCATTCCGAAGATGTTGTAGATAAGCTCCATGAGCTTCAAAATCAGGTCAAGGCCCTGCAAAAGGAAAAAGAAGCCCTGCAGGCCAGTCAACTCAGCGGAAATACCCAGGATATAATGAGTCAGAAAGAGACTATACAAGGTGTTCCGACTCTGGCCTTGCAGCTTGATCTGCCTCCGGGGGCGGGAATGAAGAGCCTGCGGTCCATGATGGACGACCTGCGGACCAGGATGCAGTCAGGGATCATTCTCTTGGCCACTCCGAATGGAGATAAGGCCAATCTTTTACTCTCTGTGAGCACTGATCTTCATGATCGTTTCACTGCGCCGGACCTGATTCAGGACGTGGCCAGGGAGGTCGATGGCAAAGGCGGCGGCCGTCCAGATCTGGCCCAGGCCGGAGGAAACAACCCGGCTGGAATTGAGCGGGCTGTGGCCAGGCTGAAAGAGATTTTGGCCCAGTAGAAGTCAGAAG
>JBKHIL010000351.1:0-2758 GCA_046538645.1 Desulfovermiculus sp. | reverse complement strand
ATGTTTTGCGGCAGAATACGCTGTAAGACTTTGGAGTCCGGGGCGAATAAGGCCATTTCTCCTCTGGATCGGGCCATTTCCCGGTCTTTGGCGTCTAAAATAACTCCCTGGATCCAGGCCGTTCGTTCGTCGTGCTTTTCCACCCATCCCTGAATCTCCAGTTCTGAATTTACCTGGATCGGCCGCAGATATTCAACCTGTATGGACTTGGTCAGAATGACTTTCTGCAACAGGTGCATGGCGGTCCAGACCATGATCTCATCGAGCATGGTGGAGATGATGCCTCCGTGAAGCAGATTTTCCCAACCGCTTAAGTGGGGTGGGGGAATAACCGTTGAGTACAGCTTTTCTCCATCAGTAAAGAACTGCATATGCAGGCCGCAGCGGTTATCAGAGCCGCAGGCGAAGCAGGTGGTGTCCATGTTGGGGACTGGCTGGCGCTGTGTATTTGACTGTGTCATTTCTCCAAATCCAGGCTGAGCTTTATGGTTTCCGGATCGTCAGGATCATTTTTAATAACAAATCCCAGCTTCTTGCCCAGGGCCTGCATGGCCCTGTTTTCCCGCAGGGTATAGGCATTGAGCTCTTTGGTGCCCCGGCTTTTGCAGTAGCGGATCATTTTTTCCATCAGTGCGGTTCCCAGGCCTTTGACCTTCAAATCAGTGCGGACCACGATGGCGAATTCAGCAGCGATATTGTCCGGATCAAAAAAGGCCCGGACTACGCCCAGGGTTTGGGGCTTTTTCCCTTCTTCGTGCCTGGTGGCGATAAAAGCCATTTCCCGGTCATAATCGATCTGACTCATCATGGCCAGCTGGTTGTGAGGAAAGTCATGCACAAAGCCAAAAAAACGCATGCGCAAATCTTCAGCCGAAAGGCTGTTGATGAATTCCGCATGCTGGTGTTCATCTTCCGGCCGGATGGGGCGGAGCATGATTTTGAAATCAGAGGGCAGCTGAACACACTCCTCCAAATGTTCAGGATAAGGCCGGATAGCCAGCCGGGAGGGACCGGATACATGAGCCTGCTCAATGGCTATTCTGGCGTCCAGGGCCAGGACTCCCTTGTCATCCGCCAGCAGGGGGTTGATGCTGAGGCTTTTAATCTGGGGGATATCGATGATCAACTGCGATATCTGGACCAGGGTGAGTCTGACCGCCTGCATGTCTGTGGCCGGATGGCCGGCGAAACCCTGCATCAATTTGGAAATGCGTGTGTGCTGAATGAGCTCCTTGGCCAGGGTCATGTTCAAGGGAGGCAGGCCTACGGCATGGTCATGGATGATCCTGGCCGCCGGTCCGCCATGACCGAACATGATCACCGGGCCGAACTCCGCACTCGACGTAACACCCAGAAGAAGCTCATGGGCTCCGGGCCTCCGGGCCATCTTCTGGACGATAAATCCTTCCAGCCTGGCCTCGGGTTCAATTTTGGCCGCTCTGTTCCACATGGCCTGGGCCGCTTTACGGATCTCCTCGGCTGACTCCAGGTCCATAGCCAGACCGCCTATGTCGTGCTTGCTTTTGATATCCGGGGACAAGAGCTTTAAGGCTACTGGAAATCCGAGCTCCCGGGCCATGAGCTCAGCTTCTTCCGCTGTATCCACGATCCGGGTTTCCACCACTGGAATGGCGTAAACCGAGAGGACTTCATTGGTCTCGGATTGGCTCAGATGGCTGCGGCCTTCAGCCAAAGCGTTATTGATTATGGCCCGGGCTGCATCAGGGTTTGGCGAGAATTCCCTGGGCACGCTGTCCGGGGTCTCCATGAGCATTTCTTGATTGCGGCGGTAGCGGACCATGTCCATATACAGCCGTACCGCCTGGTCCGGGGTCTCGTAGGTCGGCACTCCGGCCAGGGCGAATATGCGCCGGGCCTGGGCGGCATCGTTTTCTCCCAGCCAGATGGTAAAGATATTCTTGCGGGTCCGGCCCAGGGTGTTGACTACAGCTCCGGCAATGTCCTCGCTGGAGGCAAAGGCGGTAGGGACATGGATGACCATGACCGCATCCACACCTTTGTCCTTGAGCACGGTTTCCAGGGCCTGGGCATAGGTCTCGCTCGGGGCGTGATCCATGATCCGGATGGGGTTGGTCCTGGGCTTATGGGCCGTGTAGACCGGTTCCAGCTCAGAAAGGGTCTGGTCCTGGAAAGAGGCCAGTTGCCCTCCTTGATTGGCCAGGGTGTCCTTGACCATCAAAGCCGGTCCCCCGCCGTTGCTGATAATGGCCAGACGATCACCCTGCAGGGGTTTGGATCTGGCCAGGGTCTCCACGGCATCGAAGAGTTCGGCCACATCATAGACCCGAAGCATGCCGGAGCGGCGAAACAGGGCATCGTAAATATCGTTGACATGCACCGGTGTCCCGGCCGGCAGGGTGGCTTGTTCCCCCGCGTCTTCCTGCCCGCTCTTAAGGACCACCAGCGGTTTGTTCCTCGAGGCGGAGCGGGCGGCTGAGATGAACTTGCGGGCGTTTTGGACTTGTTCGATATATAAAAGAATAGAGGCAGTATAGGGGTCGCCACCCAAAAAATCGATCACATCGGCAAAATCAATATCGTCCCCGTCGCCCAGGGAGATAAAATGAGAAAATCCGATTCCCTTGGCCTGGGCCCAGTCCAGGACGGCAATTCCTAAAGAATCGGACTGAGAGACAAAGGCGATCTGCCCTTTTTGTGCACTGGTATGTCCAAAACTGGCATTGACCCCGGACCGGGGGACCATGATCCCCAGGCAGTTCGGGCCCAGGATGCGCAT
>JBKHIL010000350.1:0-2761 GCA_046538645.1 Desulfovermiculus sp. | reverse complement strand
AAGCTCAGAAGGCTTTGGCTGAACGGGAAGAGAAATACCGGCTCCTGGCTGAAAATACGGCCGATATCATCTGGAGTACTGATGCTGACCTAAAGTTTACCTATGTCAGTCCGTCCATTGAACGGATCCTGGGTTATACCCAACAGGAGGCCTATGAGATCG
Source organism: Desulfovermiculus sp. (assembly GCA_046538645.1). Lineage (GTDB taxonomy): Bacteria > Desulfobacterota > Desulfovibrionia > Desulfovibrionales > Desulfothermaceae > Desulfovermiculus. The sequence continues at coordinate 2,599 of JBKHIL010000350.1, read as the reverse complement.
GCCTGGTCCAAAGAGTTACTTCATCTGACTACAAGATGCTGATGGATAAATACAAAGAAGCCAAGGCCGGGCTCATACATAAGACATTAACTATTGAACTGAAGCAGATTCATAAAAACGGCGGCATTGTCCCTACCGAAGTCAGCATTACCCCACTTCATGACCACAACAATGTCCTGCTTGGTTTCCAGGGAGTTGCCCGGGACATTACTTGTCGCAAGAAAGCGGAACGCATCCTGCAGAGCCATCAAAGGCGACTCCGGGCCCTGGCTGCCAAGCTGGCCTCAGCCCAAGACCTGGAACAGCGGCGTATTGCCGAAGGTTTGCACGATGACGTGGCTCAGATCCTCTCAGCTTGCGGCTATAAGCTGTCCATGATCCATGGAATACAAAATATCATCCAAGCACATGATATAACAAGAGAAGCTCAAGACCTGATCAATATGGCCAATGAGCGGATCCACGAACTCTGCTTTGAGCTGACCTCATCGACCTTATACAAACTGGGCCTTCGGGCTGCCATCGAAGAACTTTGCGACAGTATGGGGCAGCGGCATGGGGTGGATTTCCTTGTGCAGGGAGACTGTCATCCCCATTCATTGGATGAAGATTCAGCAACCGTCCTGTTCAAGGCCGTGCGGGAGCTTTTGTTCAACGTGGTCAAGCATGCCGGAGTCAAGCAGGCCTCTGTGACCACTTCCTGTGACCATAATTGGCTCAAGATCGAGGTTGAAGACCATGGCATCGGTTTTTCGAACCAAATCGGCAATGAAGAGTGTAACACAGGCAGAGGACTAGGACTTTTCAATATACAAGAACGCCTGCGAGCCCTGGGCGGGAAAATGCACATCGAATCCCACCCCGGAAAATCCACCCGGGTAACAATTATTGCGCCCCTGGAAAACGGCATTGAACCACAGAATGAAAAGTAGGGGGGGACATGGAACTGGCAATCCATCTCATTGCAGATCTGATACAGCACTTGAAAGAGGAAAACCAAAAAAAGATACAAGGTGTTTTTATTGTGCAGGGCTGCATAAAACAGTGGACTGCTGTTCGCAAAAACGAAAAAAGTTTTTTCAAAAACTTATTAAAATACAATCAATATCCGAAAGATCACGTAATCATTTTTATTTAGATGAAATTACCTTGAGTTCTATTGAATCTCTGTACACCCTTGGAAACAAAAGTACAAAGGAAAAATTAATCTATGTCTGTTTTAAGCCTCAAAACCACACAAGAACACCCTGTTCAGAAGTCCTTACGAACTGAGAACACAGTCATTATCATCATTTCTTTCGAAGGTCCGGACAGCTACTCCCTGGCCGGCGGGCTGGGCGTCCGGGTCAGCAGGCTTTCCGAGGCCTTAGCCAGGCAAGGATATGAGACCCATCTTTTCTTTATTGGCGATCCCTGGCTCGAAGGCCACTGCATAGGCAGTGAGCAGCGATTGCATCTGCATCGCTGGTGCCAGTGGATCAGCCACTATCACCCGTTCGGCGTATATGACGGAGAGGAAGGCAAACGAAATGACTTTACTTTGTCTTTACCGGAATATGTGGTCAACGCCCTGGTCTCTCCGGCCGCAGCCGCAGGCAGGCAGGTTGTGGTCATGGCCGAGGAATGGCATACGGCTGATGCGGTGTGCCGCATCAGTGACCTCCTCGCGCATAAAGGAATCAGAGACAGAGTTCATTTGCTGTGGAACGCCAACAACACTTATTCTTTTGATCGCATCAACTGGTCCAGATTAGCTCAAAGTTCAACCATCACCACAGTCAGCAATTATATGCGTCAGCTGATGAAGCCATACGGTGTTGAACCGCTGGTCATCCACAACGGTATCCAGCCTCAATTGACCGAACCGGTTGATCCGGCCAGGAAGTTCGGCTTCAAAACCAATCTGGAGACAGACTTCACACTCTTCAAGATGGCCAGGTTCGATCCGGACAAGGGATGGATTCCAGCTGTTGAAACAGCAGCCAGACTCAAAGGCATGGGTTATCGGGTTGTATTCTATCTTCGCGGGGGTATCGAGCCCTACGGCCGGAGAGTCTTTTCCCGGGCAAGTGAACTGGGACTCTCCGTGCTGGACGTCAGCCTGGAAGGCAAGGATCTGGACCAGAGTTTGAGGGAGTTATTGTCCGCACAGAACAATGATATTATAAACATCACCTCTTTTATCCCCTCCGATCTGTCCCGGATCCTGTTCAGCTGCAGTGATGCGGTCCTGGCCAACAGCCGGCATGAGCCGTTTGGCCTGGTGGGCCTGGAGGCCATGGCCTCAGGGGGGACAGCGTATGTGGGCACAACAGGTGAGGACTATGCTCACGACTTTCAGGATGCTGTGGTCCTGGAAACAAGCAGGGCAGAAGAAGCCACAGCGTCCATGCTCTACCTGCATGCATTCCGGGAGGTACAAAAACAGATCACGCAGAGAGCCAGGATCGCCGCCCGGGAGTTTATCTGGGACAAGATCATAAGCCACAAGCTGTTCCCCAAAATCAAACGCCTGACGTGGGAACAGAGACTGGCTTGATTTGCGGGACTGCCCTCTGGCGAGTCATAAGTTTTTGCATTCACATCTATTTTTCCTGTG
>JBKHIL010000349.1:0-2777 GCA_046538645.1 Desulfovermiculus sp. | reverse complement strand
AATTAATGACAGAATTAGATGAGGCAAAAGCGCGGCAGAAAGAAACGGAGGAAAAACTGGCGGCAAAAGAGGAGGTAGCCGAAAATCACGAGTCTCTGAAGGAAAATTATGCTAAATTAATGGTAGAATTAAGCAAGACAAAAGCGCGGCAGAAAGAAGCCGAAGAAAAATTGGCAAAGATAGAGAAGGCGGCCGAAAAACACGAATCCATTAAAGATGATTATGACCAGATAGTTGACCAGGGCAGACCACGCAATGGCTGGAAGACGAAGCCAAGAATGAAATGGAGCCCATTGAAACCGAACTCCGGGAAGCAGGAATCGAAGTTAAAGTGAGGGTGGAAACAGGAGATCCACACACGAGGATTGTGGAAGTAGCCGAGGAAGAAAATGTGTCGGCAATCGTTCTTGGATCGCATGGCCGGAGCAATATTGGTTCAATGTTGCTTGGATCAGTGGCTTCCCACGTTGTCCACCATGCAAAGGTGCCTGTTCTGATCATCAACCGGGATTAATAAGTTTCACATGGTTCCCCGGATACGTATCCGGGGAACCACGTGAGCTTAAAAGGAATCGTTGGTATTGATCTTAGGCTGGATGAATTGTTTGTTGAGCTGCGTCTTCTGACCGCGGCAACCGGTATAGCCAGAGGTTTCTTGAGCCCGATCGCTGACACAATCCATATTTTATTGGCTGTCAAGCCAGTCTGACATTCACTACATCCTTGACAGGTATGAGAGCCAATCATATACTCAATATGTTTTTTTGCTAAATATGCAACAGTTGGAGACGCCATGCAAGCAGACCATGAGCTGATCACTATCCTCAAGCTGTGATCCAGAGGGGCTGTTCAGGATGATGTTGAACAGACAAAGCAGCGCATGCAGTCCTTTTGTGATAATGTCCAGGCCGATACCCCTGAATGCGAATATGTTGCCGATGAAATCCTCGTGCGCCGGGGCGCCCCCATAGAGGAGATCGTTGCTGCGGCAACGGAGAATAAGTGCGACATTATCGTCCTGGGGACTACCGGAGGACATGGATTGACCGATGCCATAATGGGATCCACTGCAAGGGGGGTTTTGCGACGCAGTCCAATTCCCGTTCTGGCCGTTCCAATGTCGGAAAAACAGGACTGAGACCGTCACTGTTGCAAACAAAGATGATTACCAAGTACGTATGCATTTATAAACCGGGACACTTGATATAAGGAAATACGGACCAATGAGTGAAAAAAACGAAAAAGTTATGGGGCTGTGGGAAAGATATCTCACCCTGTGGGTGGCGCTGTGCATGGCCGCCGGAATCCTGATCGGGTACGGGTTTCCCGGCATGGCCAATTATATCGATTCGCTTTCCATCCAGCAGGTCAATATGCCCATCGGAATCCTGCTGTTTCTGATGATCTATCCCATTATGATTCAGATCGACTTCAAGCAGGTGGTGGAGGCGGTAAAAGCCCCGAAACCCGTATTGACCACTCTGATTGTCAACTGGGGCATCAAGCCCTTTACCATGACGTTTTTCGCATGGCTGTTCATGACCCAGATATGGGCGCCTTTCATCACCCCGGAGATGGGGGCGGAGTACACGGCCGGCATGATTCTGCTGGGAATCGCCCCCTGTACCGCCATGGTCTTTGTCTGGAGCTACCTCTCCGGCGGGAACATGGGCCATACCCTGGTCATGGTGGCCATCAATTCACTGACCATGCTTGTTCTGTATGCACCCCTGGGGAATCTGCTTCTGGGCGTGGCCATGCCCATCCCCCTTGTCACGTTGGCCCTGACCGTAGGGGTTTACGTGGGCGTTCCGCTGGTGGCCGGCTATTTCACCAGGAAACTCTTGATCCAGCGAAGAGGGATGGACTGGTTTGAAAAAGTATACATTAAAGCCTGGGGAAGCGTTTCCCAGATCGCCCTGCTGGTGACGCTGGTCGCCCTGTTCATGCTGCAGGGAGAAGTCATCATTCGGCAGCCCCTGGTGATCGTGATGATCGCCATTCCGCTGATTATCCAGACCTTTTTCATATTCGGAGTTACCTATCTGGCCTGCAGGCCGCTGGGAATATCGTATGAAGACGCGGCACCCACCTCTCAGATCGGCGCCTCCAACCATTTTGAGGTGGCCATTGCCGTTGCACTAACTCTCTACGGCACCGGATCCGGGGCCGCGCTGGCAACCGTAGTGGGGGTGTTGATCGAAGTGCCCATTATGCTGGCCTTGGTGCGGTTCTGTCTGCGAACCCGCGGCTGGTTTCCACAGGAGCCGGAAAAAGCCCCGATCATGTAATGTCTCATGACAGCAGGTATGATATCGATGAAAAAAAACCAACGTTTTGCCTTACACCGGGGATTTAAATGTAATTATTTGTCCCTAGCACTTGCATGACCATTGCTGATCAAAGAGTCCCGGAGTTAAAAACAAACTCCCTTCCCTGTGAATGTCAGGGAAGGGAGTTTGTTTTAAGGACTCACATGAAACGGGAAATCAGAGATGATTATGATTCTTTTTGAAGCATACTTTTGAGTTTTTCCTTGCTGGGTACCTTGCCCACGGCCACAACTTCTCCATTGATCATCAAGCCCGGTGAGCCCATAATTCCGGCCTTGGCGATTTCCTTAACATCCCGGACATGCTCCACGTCGGCAGTCATGTTCAGTTCGGACAAGACCTGGAAGATTTGCTGTTCCAACTGATCGCACTGTGTGCATCCCGGTCCGAAAACCTTGATTTCTAGTCCGGATCGTTTTTCCTGGACAGGAAGCCCGGCGAACT
>JBKHIL010000348.1:0-2780 GCA_046538645.1 Desulfovermiculus sp. | reverse complement strand
CCAGTTGCTTGGTTTTCTCCGCAGTCCGGTTGTAGGCGGCCACTTCATGTCCGTGATCCAAAAGACGTCTGGACATATTCATGCCCATCCGGCCCAGTCCGACCATGCCTATTTTCATTCTGTTCTCCTTTGAAATTTGCTTTCAATTTTTTTTGCCCCAAAGCGGGCGAAAAAAAATTGTCGGATTGATTTATGAAATAATATTCAGGCCTCTCGTTGCATGGCCAGATGGGCGAAGACAAGCTTCGCCCCTCCGGTTTTAACCATGATTGTGGAGGCACCGTAGGGGCGGACCTTGTGTCCGCCCAGGTCAATTCATCTATTCAACCGCCAGTTTTAGGCCATGTAGCTCATCTTGCACCGATGGCCATCCTGAATCAGAAAGTCACGATCATGTTCATCATACTCCGCCAGAACTGGGTGGTGTCCTCTAAGAGCTGTCTGACTCATCCGGGTCCTGGGCCAGGGTGTCTTCCTCCCGGCACTGTCCGGATTGGGTGGAGCTGAGCTTGAACCAGAGTGTATCCCCGGCCTGAAGTTCCCAGCGGCCCGTGGCCTGAGTCTCTTTCACCTCCAGGTTATGAGTGCAGGCCAGAGCCATGGATCACTGCCTGCTTTCAGCCAATACCCCGCCCTGAGTGGAGGAGATGTGCGTCTTAGCCCTGGCATAGTCGAACCTGTGCTGGAAAAGACAGGCAATGGATCCATCCAGGCCGATCAGGGCTACAGTGTGAAGGAAATAATCAGCCCCGGAGAGAGGATGTCGGACATTTTATTTTCCACAATACGAGATTGCCCAGCGAGTTTAAGCCCGGTGTCCTCGTATGATCCGGGCCGAACTAAGCCGGACGGAGAAAAGCCGTACGTTTTATGTATGATCGATTCGGCAACCATGAATCCAGTTAAATAGAGAGAAATTAATAGGGCAAGCCTGGAATGTTGAACTCTTCAGGAGGAAAACTGGTTTTGCTTTTGCTCAATGGCCGCCAGTAAGGCATCGTATGGTTGAGCAAAGGCCAGGATGCCATCATCAAGGAGCTTGGCTGCGGTTTTTTCCAGGTCAATCCCCAGCTCGGCAAGCTGCTGCAGGTGCTTTTCTGCTTCATCCATGCCCTGGGTCAGGGTCTCCTGCACTGTGCCGTGCTCCATGAAGCTCTTCAGGGTGTCCGGAGGGATGGTATTGACTGTTTTGGGCCCTATGAGCTGATCGATATACATGGTGTCCGGATAGTTTGGATTTTTGGTCCCTGTGCTGGCCCAGAGCAGCCTTTGCCGGCCTGCGCCGTGCTTATGCAGGTCATTCCACCTGGAGCCATGGTATATTTCCAGAAAGGTCTGGTAGGCCTGTTTGGCATTGGCCACGGCAGCCCGGCCGGCCAGGTCCTGGCGGCCCAGATCCTGCAATTCCTGGTCTACAGCTTTGTCCACGCGGCTGACAAAGAAAGAGGCCACTGAAGCGACTCCATCCAGATTGTGCCCGCCAGGCACTGATGGGCCTTGGGCCAGAAGCTTTTCCAGACCTTGCAGATAGGCCTGGGCCACTTCCTGGTAGCGGATGACACTGAAAAGCAGGGTCACATTCACATTGATTCCAGAGCCGATAAGTTCGGTGATGGCCGGCAGGCCTGCGCTTGTGGCCGGGACTTTGATCATCAGATTGGGCCGGTTAAGCCGGGTAAAAAGCCTCTTTGCTTCAGCCACTGTGTTTTCGGTGTCCTGAGCCAGATGCGGACTGACCTCCAGACTGACATAGCCATCCTGGCCGCCTGTTTGGGTATAAACGGGCTGAAAAAGATCAGCAGCCCGGCCAATGTCTTCCAGGACCAGGGATTCGTAGATCTCCTGCACCGAGCGGTTCTCACGCACCAGGTCCTGGATGGCTTGGTCGTAGTCGGTGCTGTGGGCAATGGCCTTTTCAAAAATGGCCGGATTGGAGGTCAGGCCTCTGAGGCCCTGGTTGATCAAGGTCTCCAGTTCACCTGAATTGAGAAAGTCTCTGCGGATATAGTCATACCAAACGGACTGACCCAACTTTGCCAATTCATGCAGCTTGGACATAGATATCTCCATTGTTGGTTGTAATTATTTTAAGGTTGAGCAGGACTTCAGTTGATGAGATGCTGCCTCGTCCACAAGCCACTGCAGATGGCCATGTGTGGGATCGACCAAGGCTGCCGGCAGACTTTGTCCATGGTCCTGCTCATATAAAATAGCTCGCAGTGCCGGAGCCTTTTCCGTTCCAGTGACCACAAAGATGACTTCCCGGGCATAATTGATGACCGGGAGGGTCAGGGTGATCCTTTCCGGAGGGGGCTTGGGAGCGTCGAGTACCGGAGCCACCCATTTCTGTTTTTCCTGCAGGACCTCGTGTCCGGGGAAGAGGGATGCGGTGTGTCCGTCCTGGCCCATGCCCAGTAATATAAGATCGAACCTTGGCAGCTGGCCGTTGGGTGGCTGTAAAGTTTCCTTGATTGCGGTTTGGTAGGCCCGGGCAGCTTCCCGGGGGGCAAGGGTGTCGTCAATTTCATGGATTTGCGCCCAAGGAATGCCTACATGCTTGAAGAGGAGTCTGTTGGCGGCTGCAAAATTGCTGTCCGGACTCAATAATGGTACACATCGCTCGTCTGCCCAGAAGATCTCCCAGGATGGCCAGTCTATCTGAGACCGGAGCGGGGCTGTAATAAGTGGCGGGCTAAGGAGGTCCATGAGCGACCCCCCGGAGAGGGCGACTGAAAAACGGCCGCGCGCTGCGGCGGCCTGTTCGGCCACGAGAGCAACCC
>JBKHIL010000347.1:0-2782 GCA_046538645.1 Desulfovermiculus sp. | reverse complement strand
TGAGTTCAGCCAGTTCCGGGTTGGCTTTGAGCAGCCATCTCCGCTGAGTGATTCCATTTGTTTTACTTGAAAATTTTTCCGGCCAGAGCTCATAAAAATCCGAGACCACCGAGCTCTTTAAGAGTTCTGTATGCAGGGCTGAGACACCATTGGTGGCGTGGGAGCCGGCAATGGCCAGGTGAGCCATGCGCACCAGGCGATCCGGAGTTTCCTGAATAAGGGACATGCGGCTTTTGCGATGCGGATTGCCTGGCCATTTGGCTTCCACCTCCGCCAGGAAGAATGCGTTGATGTCATAGATTATCTGCATGTGCCGCGGCAGTATCTGCTCCAGAAGATCCACCGGCCAGGTCTCCAGGGCTTCAGGCAGGAGGGTGTGGTTGGTATAGCCCAGGGTTTGTCTGGTCAGATCAAAGGCTTGATGCCAGTTTATGGCGTACTCATCGACCAGGATGCGCATGAGCTCAGCCACAGCCAGAGCCGGATGTGTGTCATTGAGCTGAATGCCCACTTTGCCCGGCAGCTCTTGAAAATTTGTATGTTTGGTCAAGAAGCGGCGGATGATGTCCCGCAGGGAACAGGCCACCAGAAAATATTCCTGCAACAGGCGCAGCTCTTTCCCTTCTCTGAAGGTGTCTGAAGGATAGAGGATTTTGGAGATCTTTTCCGATTCGATCTTTTGCTCCAAGGCCCGGAAATAATCGCCGGCATTAAAGATGGAGATGTCAAACTCTGTGGATGGCCGGGCGGCAAACAGACGCAGATAGTTCACTGTCTGTCCGCCATAACCCACAATCGGAATATCATAGGGCACACCGACAATGACGTTCCAGTCCAGCCACATGGGATGTTTTTGACCGGTATGGTCAATAAATTCTTCGATTCGGCCGTAAACCGGTATGTAGCAGGCCTGGTCCGGTCTGGGGAGCTCCAGGGGTGTCCATTCATCCAGCCAATGATCCGGTTTTTCCTTTTGCCAGCCATTGTCAAAGATCTGCTTGAATAATCCAAACTCATAGTGGATGCCGTAGCCAAAACCGGGCATGTGCATAGTGGCCATTGAATCGATAAAACAGGCTGCCAGGCGCCCCAGGCCGCCATTGCCCAGACCGGCATCAACCTCCTGTTCCCGCACTTCGTCCAGGTCCACACCCAGGTTGGTCAAGGCTTCCTGGCAGGACTCGAACAGTCCCAGATTGATCAGATTGTTGCCCAGGGACCGTCCTATGAGAAACTCCATAGACAGATAGTAAAGTTGTTTGGCATCTGCCTGGAGATACCGGTCTTCGGTTTCCAGCATGCGCTCCAGCATGCGGTCTCGAAGGGCGTAGCTCAAAGCCAGATAATAGTCTCTTTCAGTGCATTCCTCTCTGCGCTTGCCCAGGGAAAGCCTGGCGTGGCGTATAATGTCTCTTTCCAGGGTTGGCGGATCACAACCAAGTTCTCGCAGCATAGAATATCTCGAGGTAAAAGTTTATAAAAAAATCGTATCAAAAATTGCTCTCAGATCTTGGACTGCCATCTGTAAATCGTCAAGAGCAAAAAACTGGCTGGAACTTCCGCCATGGATTCCATTGAGGTACCGGCTTGAAATATTGAATCTATCAAGGAGTTTTGTAAATTTCCAGCTTTTGAGCTCCTTTATCCACTGCTCAGCATAGTATCGAACTGATCCTATTTCAGCAGCCTGTTGATAATTTCTTTGTATTTTTTTTCAATGACATGACGCTTTTTTTTCAAGGTGTTGGTCAATTCCTCCCCCAGCTTAAAATCATGGCGCAAGAAGTGGATGGACTGCAGCTTTTCATACGGTTTAAAACCAGTCTTGGCGTTTAAAAGCTTGTTGATTTCCTGCTTTACCCGCTCCAGAAACTGCCGGTCCTCCAGCATTTGTTCTGGATCTGCCTCGGGCTGGTTCAGCTCGTCAGCCACAAATTCGCGCATTTTCTCCAGATCCGGTACAATGAGAGCGCCGAGTCCCTTCTTGTCCTGGCCAACCAGGACCGCGTCCTGGACAAAGGGAAAGCGGGTGATGGTCGATTCAATATTGGTCGGATCTATGTTTTCGCCACTGGAGAGGACAATGATTTCCTTGGCCCGTCCGGTGATGACCAATTCACCGCTGACAGTCTTTTTGCCCAAATCCCCGCTGCGGAAAAAGCCGTCCGGGGTAAAGGCCCGGGCATTGGCCTCCGGATTTTTAAAGTAGCCGGAAAATACCTGCGGACCTCGAATTTGGATCTCACCTTCCCGGCCAGTGGGCACTTCCTGGTCTTGATCATCTGCAATGCGTATCTCGGTGTGAGGGAAGGGAGGACCTATTGTACCGAAGATGTGACAGTTAATCCCCCGGCCGGCAATACCCGGAGAACATTCAGTCATGCCATAGGCATTGACGATGCGGATTCCCAGGGCATCAATCCATTCATCCAGATATGGGGGAAGGCTTCCGCCGCCGCTGATAGCCAGACGCAACCGCCCGCCGAACTTTTCCTGGACCATGGACAGTTTTTTCCTGGCCAGCACATAGAGCGGGGCCAAGACGACCAGCTTGATGCCAGCCCAGATCTTTTGGCCCAGAGTATGGAGAGGATTTTGTACCTCAAAGCGGGGCAATTGATTAAAGATGATCCGCTTATTATATTTGAAGGCGGCGGCAATATCCACAAGACGGGTAAAGAGCTTTGCCTTGCCCGGACTCTCTTTTTTCAAAGCGGCATTGACCCTGCTGTACAGGGCTTCCCACACCCGGGGAACTGTTGCCACCACTGTGGGCCGGTAT
>JBKHIL010000346.1:0-2787 GCA_046538645.1 Desulfovermiculus sp. | reverse complement strand
ATCACGCTCTGGAACCTGTCCAGGCTCGGCAGCTGTCTGCTTCTTTTAAACCAGGAAGGATCAACAGACAAAACCAACGAGTGGAACCAGGAGCTGGAAGCCTTTGCTACGCTTTTTGAAGACAGGCATGCAGCCAAGATTCTTGAAAAGATAGGCATTTTTGACAGTCAGCAGCCCAGTGACCGGGATCTCATCCAAAAATGGCTCCGGTATCTGGAAGATGAGAAGCTGGACTATACCTTAAGCTTTCGAAAGCTTGCCAGCCTGGTGGATCAGGATGCTGGCTTGGATTCTTTTGAAAGAACCAAAGCTTTCCAGGATTTTTTTGAGCACTGGCAAGAGCGGATTCACCATCAGAGTCTGGACGCACAGACCATCCAGGACCGGATGAACCGGGCAAACCCCGCGTTTATCCCCAGAAACCACAAGATCGAAGAGGTCATTGAAGCGGGCCTGAAGGATGACTTCAGTCTTTTTTATGAAATGAACCAGGTACTGCAACGCCCGTTTGAGGAGCAAAAAGAGTTCAGCAGCTACCAGTCAGCTCCCAGCCCAGGGCAAACAGTCCAGGCCACATTTTGCGGGACGTAAAAAGTTTTTGCCTTAAATGGCTGTACCGTCAACAGTTGTTTTGGCAATCGATAAATTCAAATTCGATATTTCTTCGAATTCAGGAAACGACAAACCCGGGCCGTTTGAAGCTCCATTCGCGGATGCGGCCCGGCAGCCAATCCTTGAGTCCTGGTTCAAGGTAAAATCTGGGCTCCAGCAGACTGTCCCAGGGGCTGATCAACCCGGCCTGGACCGCCTGTTTGGCCAGGAGTGTCCCGGGGTAGATCCTAATGCCCACCGTTATTTTCAAGGCCTCCAGCTCCAGGGATTCAGCAAACTCCAGGCTCTGTTCCACTGTATCCCTGGTCTCACCAGGAGCACCCAGCAGGAGAAAACCCATGCGCTTGATGCCGTTCTCGGCCAGATATCGCGCAGCCTCTTTAACCTCTGATAAAGAAAAGCGTTTGTTCAGTGCGGACAGCATTTCGGGGCTGCCGCTTTCAAAGCCCAGGCTGACCTGTGAACACCCTGCCCTGGCCATGAGTTCAGCCAACCCTTGATCCAGGTTCTTGGGGTAGACAATGGCGCACCAGGTCAGATCCAGTCCGTCCTGTATCATTCCTTGACACAGCCTTTGCGCATATTGCCTGGGCAGATTGAAGGTGTTGTCCACAAAAAAGATCCGCTGTACACCTGCATCCTGAAAAGCGCCCAGATTGGTTACAATCCTTGATACACTTCGCTGCCGGATAGTTCGGCCCTCGATTCTGCCGGTTGAGCAGTAGCTGCAATCCAAAGGGCAGCCCCGCCGGGTCTGATACGGCATCCAGAAATCGTCTCTTTGTATGCGGGACGGATCAATCCGGCCTGGATCGGGAAGGGGACAGGAATCTAACTCAGCAGCAGCACCCAACGGCCCAACCCGACCAATCCCGGGCCGGTACAGACCGGGAACGCTATCGTACCTGAGCCGGCCTTCCATGGCCTGCAACAGGGCTGGCAGAGTAATCTCGCCGTCCCCGGCCAGGCCCATATCAGCCCCCAGGTATTCCAGGCTGGTTTGTGGATAGATGCTGTAACCAGCTCCCCCGACGATAATGGGCACCGGGGTCAGCTTTTTCAAACCCCTGACCACCTCTCGGCTCCCCTTTAGAAGGAATTGGGTGTCCTCCAGGGACTGATCATCGATATTGCGGATGGTCACCCCAATGGCATCGGGCCTGAACTCCTGAACTCTGGCCTTGAGAACTGTCCACGGATCCCTGTGTTCGAACATGTCCACAGTCAGGGAGTCGTGTCCGCTGTTTTGGATCGCATCGGCGACCAAGTGCATGCCCACAGGATACACGGGCATGTTCAACGACTCTGTATTGGGAGAGACAAGAAGCGCTTTCATCTTTTACAAAGCCTTGCCATTTCTGGTCTGGTTCCCCTCCCTGCAGCCGATTTGAGCCGGAGGGAGGGGTCAGAAGAAGGTTCTTTTTATTTAAGCCAAAGTGCCCATGACAGTGTTGATCGAGTATGAGACTTAAGATTTAATCAGAGTCGGGAGAGATTCTCCAGAATCTGATACGGATTCTTTTTTGCGATACTCGATATGTAACCAATCACATGTTTGATACCTCAGTTCGTTGCTCCTGACAGCACGTCCCATAATCGAGCGAAGTCATCGTACATGGCCTTCCGGATCCATGGGAAGCGCATGCCAGCAGTTGGATGGTAGGTAATAAGGGCTGTTCGGCCGCTGTATTCCTGGATGCTGCCGTGGAGCTCCTTGAGCTTGCCGCAGTTGCCGTACAGACAACGAACGGCAATGGCCCCGAGCAGGACCAAGACACTGGGGTCTATGACTTCTATCTGCTTAATAAGCCAGTTTTCCCGGCAAGCCCTCAGCTCGTCGTCCCTGGGATTCCTGTTGCCGGGAGGCCGGCACTTGACCGAGGAGGTGATGAACAGATCCTCCCGGGACAGTTTGAAATCCCGCAAAAGAGTATCGAAGAAAGGCCGGGTTGCCCCGATGAACGGCCGTTTGAGCCGGTCCTCCTTCTCGCCCGGGGCCTCGCCGATGAGCATGACTGAGGCCAGGGATGAGCCTTCCCCGGGGACCGCATGGGTGCGGGTGAGGTGCAGACGGCATCTTCGGCAGCGAGCAATGCCACGGGCCAGACGCTCGAGCTGTTCATCCCGTATGTTTTCAGATGAGGTCATGTCTAAAGCCGGTGACAAGGATGAGTG